>JAJPZJ010000085.1 GCA_021204405.1 Tannerellaceae bacterium
TAAATAGCTTATTGCCAAACAATTATCCCCACGATGTGACTGGTGAAGGATAAAATACAGAAAAATTACTATGAGAAAATGTGCAAAACTATCCGTAGCCTGAAAATCTTCCGGCCAGGATGGGTTATGAATCCTTTTCAATTAAATAAAAAGAAAGCCCCTGCTTTGCATACCAGTGGTTCTAAAAGAGAGCTAAACCAAAATCGGATTGATATAAAAACAGGGAGCTTTCCATTGTGATATTTTATTTACTTTTCAAAAATCTTCTTATAAATATGACAGTAGGGTGTCTCTCCCTTCTTATCATAATAATGCTGGTGGTATTCTTCTCCCGGCCAGAACGGTTCGGCCGGCCGGAGCTGTGTAGCTACCTCGTACCCCATACCATGTAACTCACCGGTTACCTTTTCGGCTATAGCCTTTTGTGCATCATCCACATAAAAAATCACCGAAAGATATTAGCTGCCGATATCAGGACCCTGTCCGTCGGTCTGAGTGAAATCGTGGGTTTCGAAATATAGCCGTAGCACGGTTTCAAACGAAACCTGTGCCGGATCGAATACTACTTTCACTGTTTCAATATGGCCTGTGGTACCGGTCTTTACCTCCGGGTAAGTAGGGTTGTCAAGTGTACCACCCATATACCCTACAGTGGTTGAAAGTACACCGTTCGCCTTGTTGAGATGGTATTGGGTACCCCAGAAGCAACCTGAGGCAAGATAAGCAATTTCTACGCTTGGATTCGTCTGTTCCATGGGTATGAATTAAAAGAAACTTGTTTATATTTGTGCAAATATAAACTTTTCCTATATGAATAACAACAAACCATTGAACCCGGTACAAAAAACTATCGTAGGCGTTCAATTTCTGTTTGTAGCCTTCGGTGCCACAGTCTTAGTTCCTCTATTAGTAGGCATGGACCCTTCAACCGCCCTTTTTACAGCCGGTATCGGTACTCTTATTTTCCATCTGGTAACTCAAGGTAAGGTTCCTATCTTCCTGGGGAGTAGTTTTGCCTTTATAGCTCCTATCGTAAAAGCTACCGAATTGTATGGCCTGCCCGGTACCATGTCGGGGCTGGTAGCGGTTGGGTTGGTATATGCCGTGATTAGTTTCTTTATTAAATGGAAAGGGGTAGGCTTTATCAAACATCTTTTTCCACCCATTGTAATCGGGCCGGTAATTATCCTGATCGAGTTGTCGCTGGCTGGTACAGGTGTGGATATGGCTAAACAACACTGGCCGGTAGCACTGGTAGCCCTCTTTACGGCTGTATTGGTTTCGCTCCTGGGAAAAGGCCTTTTAAAACTGATCCCGATTTTTTTTGTGGAATTATTGTAGGATATATAGTAGCAGCTATTGTAGGATTGATCGATTTTGAGCCGGTGGCAGCCGCCCCGTGGTTTGCCCTGCCGGAATTTGTAACCCCTGCTTTCTCGTGGGAAGTCATTGTATTTATGATTCCGGTAGCCATCGCACCGGTAATCGAGCATATCGGCGATGTATATGCCATCAATGAGGTAACGGGTAAAGACTTCATTAAAGATCCGGGGCTCGACCGTACGATGCTGGGGGATGGAATTGCCTGTATGACGGCAGGATTGATCGGAGGGCCTCCCGTAGCTACTTATTCGGAAGTGACCGGAGCTATTTCGCTTACCAAAATAACCGATCCTTCGGTGATCCGTATCGCAGCCGTAACCGGTATTGTTTTTTTTCAGTATTCGGGAAAGTCAGTGCATTCCTCAAGTCCATCCCGGCGCCGGTACTGGGAGGAATCATGCTCCTCTTGTTTGGTACGATAGCAGCAGTGGGTATCAACAGCTTAATACACAATAAAGTAAATATGGGTAATAGCCGCAACCTGATTATCGTATCGCTGATCCTTACCTTTGGGATAGGGGGAGCTGTGTTTGAGTTAGGTGGTTTCACCATGGCTGGTATCGGACTGGCAGCTCTTTTGGGCATGGTTCTTAATTTAGTACTCCCAAAGGCCAGGGAATAAATAAGACCATATCCTATTAACATTTAACGGTTTAGCGCTATATATAGGCATAAAAAACCTAAATTAATGATTTTGTCATATGTTTTACAGCATAATCTGAGAAAAAAGTGTTATATTTGCATAGGATTTAGAGATAGATCCTATGCAAATTAATAACCGGCTTCCTTTGGGAAGCATAAAAACAGAAAGATTATGATGACAACAAGAGGAAATGAACAAAGTCTTCGTACTTTAGCGATGTTGCGTTATCAGGCAGACCGTTATCAGGCAATGAAAAATGGTTCAATGTGCCAACGGGTAAATGCGGAGATCCGTCGTCTGGAAGCCGAACTGGCAGCACAGAAAGACTGAGCCAACGGGTAATAAACCCAGACTTTCAGTTTTGAAAGTAGACAATTAGATTTTTAACATACAATTTCTTATTCCTAAAAGAATAGGAATAAGACCAGACGAGGGAGAAGCGAGAGGCCAATCAACACTATAAGGTGTTCGTTTGACCTTTTTTATTGTCCTGAAATTGCAGAAAAAACTTCAAAACCTTTTATCTTTGTCCTGTAAGAAACTAAATCTCAAACATTTCTTTTCAACATACGAAACTAATATGAAACGAACAGGACTATTTTTAATGGCAGCCTGTCTGGCTGTCCTGGTAAATGCACAAACTCCACAGGAAAAGGGATTGCAGGTAATTAACCAACAACGTGCCGAAGCCCATATCGAATTCCTTGCCGGCGATGAACTCGAAGGACGTGAATCGGGCTTCCGGGGATCACGTATTGCAGCTGATTATATCGTTGCCAACCTGAAAATCATGGGTATCGAACCGCTTTTCGACTGTTATTACCAACCTTTTGAAGCCTATAACCGCGAGCGTTAGAAAAGACAACGCTTCCAGGTTCATCCTGATTCGATTGCAGTCATCTCACAAGAGGTACATCAGAAACTGAATATGCGGAATGTATTGGGAAAGATTGAAGGGAAAAATCTGGGTGAAATTGTGATTATCGGTGCACATTACGATCATCTGGGAGTAGGCCCGATGCTGAATGGCGACCAGATCTATAACGGTGCCGACGATAATGCGTCGGGTGTATCGGCGGTGTTACAGGTTGCGCAGGCATTCCTGGCAACTGGTGTGCAACCCGAATGTACGGTGATATTTGCTTTCTGGGACGGAGAGGAGAGAGGCTTGTTAGGCTCTAAATATTTTGTACACCATTTTGCTGATATCGATAAGGTAAAAGGATACCTGAACTATGATATGATCGGACGGAATAAGGATGAAACCAATCCTACCCATGTAGTTTATTTTATACCGAAGCACACCCGGTTTTCGGCGAGTGGCTTAAAAACGATATTGAAAAATATAAGTTAAACCTTACCCCGGATTACCGCCCGTGGGATCGTCCGGTAGGGGGCAGCGACAATGCCTCGTTTGCCGTACGTGACATTCCTGTGATCTGGTACCACACCGACGGTCATCCCGACTACCATATGCCCGGCGACGAAACCCACAGGATCAATTGGGATAAGGTGGTAAACATCACCAAAGCCTCTTTCCTCAATATGTGGAACATGACAAACGAACCCACCTTCTGACCAACCTCTTTTAAAAACAATATATCAGGCTGGCTAATAATAAGTCCTGCAAGGACGGCCTATCCTGGCCCAGGACAACGTCCTGGGTAGTAAGATTATAACAATACCGGAGTGCTGGAAGCACAACATAATAGAATATCAACAGATTCAGTTCCCCGCGCAGGCGGGGAACGCATCGGAACAGGCAGAAAATAACTTTTTGTATTTGAAACAGCTACTTTTTTGCGATCCCCGCCTGCGCGGGGAACTTGATAGTTTTCTGATTGATAGTCTTTTAAATTCCTGTAAAATCTTTTGACTATCACCAGGTGCGTCTTAAGCTAGTAGAGAATGCGTCTCTTAGAGGCTTAATGATTAGTTCATTTAGGCTATGAGATTTCCTGTTTCTTTTCAATTAAATCTTTGTTAACCGGGGTATTGTCCTGTAAGGATATAAGATCTTAGTCCAGGGTAGAGTGAGCATAGCGAACGGCCACCCTGGGTTTAAATAAATACTATACGATGCATGCTGTAAGTATGCAACAAAAATCACCTTTCCATACCTGTCTTCTTCTTAACCTTTTTGTAACAAAACTCTAATACTTTTCTAATCCCATTTTAATAGCTCTCTAACAGTGATTTCGCAAAGCCGGCTCTACTTTTGCAGCCGAAAACAAATAACTAGCGACATCATGACTAAGAAAGTTTTACTATGGAACCTTGTACTGCCGGTAGCAATCCTGGCAGCATGCAAACCAGGAAACCCCGAACAGGAATCGAGTGCTTATTATTTCCGTGGCGACACTGTAATTATAACCGACAACAGTGTACTGACAAACCGGCTCAAGATACAATCTGTTGAAGAAGAGCTCTACTCCAAAGAGGTAATAACCGCCGGAACTATCCAGGCCGACCCTACCCGTTATGCCTATATCGCTCCTCCATTCCCCGGCCGTGTAGTACGTTCGCATATTAAACTGGGACAGGAAGTGAACCAGCATACACCCCTTTTCGAGATCATCTCTCCCGATTTTACATCGGCGCAGAAAGAATTCTTCCAGGCACAGTCTGAACGCGAACTGGCACTGAAAGATATGAAGCGGAAAGAAGACCTGATCAAACATGGCGTAAGTTCGCAAAGAGAGCTTGAAGAGGCTGCCAATGAACTGATGATCGTTGAAAAAGAGTACGAGAATGCATATGCTGCCCTACAGGTTTATCAAACCGATCCGGAAAATATGGTATTGGGACAGCCACTTGTCATTCGTGCCCCTATTAAAGGTGAAGTACTGGAAAATAACCTGGTAACAGGTATCTTTCTCAATACCGAATCAGAACACGTTGCAGTGGTAGCCGACCTTTCCGAAGTATGGGTAGCCGCCCAGGTAAAAGAAAAAGATATCCGCTTTATACACGTAGGCGATGATATGGATATCCATATTTCGGCCCTGCCCGGCGAAAAGATCAAAGGAAAAGTATTTCATATAGAAGACAAGATAGATGAGGAGACCCGCTCGATAGAGGTACTATCGGTATGTAACAATAAAGACCGGCTGCTTAAGCTGGGTATGTATGCTACCGTACATTTCATCGACGAGCCGGTTAACACCATTATTATCCCTGAAAAAGTTTTGATGCAGGACGAGAAATACAGCTTTGTATTTGTACAGGAAGCTCCCGGCCGCTTTGTCAAACGTCCCGTAGAAGTTGAAACTACAATAAACGGAAAAGCCATTGTGACGAATGGCCTCCGGAATAACGAGACTATTATAGCTGAAGGAGGCTATTACCTGAAACAATAATTTTGCCCTATCTAATAATTAGTCTTAGTTCCCGGACCTGATCCGGGACCGCATGAGAACAGGTTATCCTGGTGCGGTTCCCGCCTTCGCGGGAAACATATGCAGACTTTTATAAAAACAGATTGATATGAAAAATCTAATGTTACTCAATATAAGGAAACGCTGGGTAGTAGCCCTGCTGTTCCTGCTCCTGTGCTTCTTTGGATATTACTCATGGAAACAGCTTTCCATCGAAGCCTATCCCGATATTGCCGATGTAACTTCGCAGGTGGTAACCCAGGTACCCGGCCTGGCTGCCGAAGAGGTGGAACAGCAAATTACCATTCCGCTGGAACGTGCTATCAACGGGTTGCCGGGTATGCACATCATGCGTAGTAAAAGTACCTTCGGGCTCTCTATGATTACCATCGTATTTGAAGATGGAATAGAAGACTACTGGAGCCGCCAGCGTGTACAGGAAAGATTGAATGAGGTAGAACTTCCCTTTGGTGCAGTATTGGTGCAGTAGCTGAACTCGATTCGCTTACTTCACCAACCGGGGAGGTGTACCGGTATATCATAGAAAGCGACCAGCATTCGCTCCGCGAACTTACCGACCTGCAGGAGTGGGTAATCATCCCCCGTATCAAAGAGGTACCGGGCGTAGCTGATGTAAGTAACTTCGGCGGAATTACCACCCAATACCAGATCGAACTCGACCCGCAAAAGCTTGAACAATACCGTATCTCCCTTGAAGAGGTGGTAGATGCGATCGAAAATAACAACGCCAACGTAGGAGGAAGTATTATGAACCGGGGAGACCTGGGATATGTGGTACGTGGTATCGGCCAGATTGCTTCTTTGGAAGATCTGGGTAAAATTGTAGTAACCTCCGAGAAGGGAGTACCTATTTTCCTGAGCGACCTGGGCAAACTTAAATATGGTAACCTCGAGCGTAAAGGTGTATTTGGCTACTCAGACCGTACCCGCGAATATTCGGAAAGTATCCAGGGCATTGTATTATTGCTGAAACATGAAAACCCATCACGTGTACTGGAAGGTATTACCGCTGCCGTAGAAGAATTGAATAAGGAGATATTACCCGAAGGTGTATATATTCATACCTTCCTGGATCGTACCGAGCTGGTAAATACCGCCCTTACTACCGTATCGCGTACCCTGTTGGAGGGAATGGCACTGGTTATTGTCGTATTGATTATCTTCCTGGGTAACTGGCGCGGAGCGGTACTGGTGGCACTTACCATCCCGGTCTCTATGCTGATCGCCTTTATCCTGATGCATTTTACCGACATACCTGCCAACCTGTTGTCACTGGGAGCCATCGACTTCGGTATTATTGTAGACGGGGCAATTGTGATGATGGAAACCGTACTTAAAAAGCGGGAGGATCATCCGGATGAGGTCCTTACCGAGTCGTCTATTGTACACCGTGTAGCCGAAGTAGGTAAACCGATCCTGTTTTCGACTGTTATCATCATCACTGCTTATCTGCCGCTGTTCGCTTTTGAACGGGTGGAATGCAAACTATTTACCCCGATGGCTTTTACCCTGAGTTATGCCATGCTGGGAGCACTCTTGATTGCCCTGTTCCTGATCCCCGGCCTGGGATACGCTTTGTACCGTAAACCAAAGAAAATATACCATAACAAATGGCTGGAAAAACTAACCGGAAAATATGGTAAGGTTACCAATAAGATTATGCAAAAGCCTAGACAGGTTGTTGCGCCGGTAATCGGTATCTTCCTCCTGGCTCTTGTCCTTACATTTACGGTAGGTAAAGACTTCCTGCCTACCCTCGACGAAGGTTCGATCTGGCTCCAGGTAACCCTGCCACCAGGTATCTCGATCGAGAAATCACGGGAGATGTCAGACACCCTCCGTGCACATACCATGAAATATCCCGAGGTAACCTATGTGGCTGTACAAGCAGGCCGTAACGATGACGGTACCGACCCGTTTACCCCATCCCATTTTGAAGTATCGGTTGGTATCAAACCTTACAAAGAATGGCCCCGTGGCAAAACAAAAGACGACCTGATTGAAGAACTTGCCGCCGAATATGCTTCGATGCCGGGATATATAGTGGGTTTCAGCCAACCGATGATCGACGGTGTAATGGATAAAATCTCAGGAGCACACAGTGAGCTGGTGGTAAAGGTGTATGGAGACGACTTTACGGAGACCCGCCGGATTGCCAAAGAGGTACTGGATGTGCTGAGTGATATAAAAGGTGCCGTAGACCTTAATATCGACCAGGAACCACCACTTCCGCAATTGCAGATCCATATGGACCGGGACGCTATTGCCCGTTACGGACTGAACGTATCGGATGTAAGCAACCTGATTGAAATTGCCATCGGTGGAAAAGCGATCTCGGAGATTTACCAGGGAAGCCGCGTATACGATATTATTTGTAAATACAAAGAAGATTCGCGGGATACCCCGGAAAAGATTGCCGCCCTGATGCTCACTTCGTCTACAGGTGCCCGGATACCTCTTTCGCAGGTGGCAGATATCCGGCTGAGTACCGGTGAAAGTACGATTACCCGCGAGATGAATAAACGCCATCTGACGGTAAAACTAAACCTGCGTGGCCGCGACCTTGCCTCGTTCCTGAAAGAAGCACAGGCTGCTATCGAAAAGAATGTAATGTACGACCATAACAAATACCAGATCAGTTGGGGTGGACAGTTTGAGAACCAAAACCGTGCCTATGCACGTCTTTCCATGATTGTTCCGCTGGCATTGGCATTGATGTTTTTCCTGCTCTACTGTGCTTTCGGGAAGTTTAGGCAGGCCGGATTAATCCTGGCGGTAGTCCCATTGGCCTTGTTTGGCGGTATGCTTGCACTAAACTTGCGTGGAATAACACTGAATGTTTCGTCGGCTGTTGGCTTTATCGCTTTGTTTGGGCTGGCCATACAGAATGGAGTAATTATAGTATCGCATATGAATACACTCCGGCAAAAAGGGAAAACGTTAATGGATGCTGTCGTACAGGGAGCCCGGCACCGTTTTCGTCCGGTATTAATGATGGCAACTACCAGTATCCTGGGATTATTGCCGGCTTCACTTGCTACCGGTATCGGTTCAGACGTACAACGTCCGCTGGCAACAGTCATTGTATATGGATTGATGTTCTCAACCATTATTACCCTGTTTGTATTGCCTGCCTTCTATTATATGGTAGAACAATATGTGGAAAAGAATAGCAAAACAGAAGAAAATAACTAACCGGAAATGAAAAAGATCATATATAGCCTTTTAGCCCTGGCCTTCCTGTCTGTAGCTAACGCACAGTTGGATGCCTACCCAGCCATCTCGTATGGTAATTACCTGAACCGGGTTGGAAAAAACAACCTTTCGTTCATTGCCGAGAAGTATAACGTACAGATAGCCGATGCGGAAGTAGTGAGCCAGCGTATTTTCCCCGATCCGGAATTGCTGTTCGAAGCATCCGATGAAGTATTCAACCTTGAACTTGGATACAACATCGAACTGGGTAAACGCAGTGCCCGTATCAAAGTAGCTAAAAGTGAGGCCGAGATCGAACGGTTGGCATTGGAATATTTCTTTCAGGATTTACGTGCGGAAGCCACCCATGCTTACCTGGAAGCCATGAAACAAAAAGAGCTGTTGGATGTAAAGATAAGCTCATACGAATATATGTACCAGCTAAGCCAGTCTGACAGTATCCGCTTTGAACTGGGTGAGATCGAAGAGAACGAAGCACGGCAGTCGCGCGTGGAAGCTATCTCCCTGCTAAATGAGGTGTACGAACAGGAGGCCGAATATAAATCAGCACTGGCTACCCTTAGTCAGTTTATGGGTGAAAGCATAGAACTGTTCTACCTACCGGCGGTTAACTGGGACGCTTTTGAAAAAGAATATAGCCTGGCCAACCTGATTGAGATTGCACAGGATAACCGCATCGACCTGATGGCTGCCGGTAAAAACATAGAGTTGGCCAACCGCCAGTTCCGTTTGGTAAAAGCCGAACGCCGCCCCGATATAGGGGTGTCGGTAGGATACGAGCGCGACTGGAAAGGATTCTGGCCGGCGCGCGATATGGTAAAGGGAAGTGTATCTATCCCACTGATGTTTTCCAATATCAACAAAGGCCAGGTGCGTGCCGCCCGCTTTGCAGTAGAAAAAAGTAAAGCCGAACAGGCCGATATAAGCCTGATGGTACAAACCGAAGTAGCCCATAGCTATTATGCCTATGAAGCCGCTTGGAAACAGGTGATGCAATACCGGGCCGGTATGCTGGACGACTCCCGCCTGCTGATGGAAGGGATCGTTTACAAATATACCCGGGGTGAAACAAATATACTCGAAGTCCTTATTACCCAACGTACCTACAATGAAATACAGGAGCAATACCTGGAAACCTTAAAAGGCTATGCTTCTGCCCTGGTAGACCTGCAAAGAACCTGCGGGATATGGGATATCGACTTCTGATAAACTGATTTTTATTAGTCTGCTTTTAGGTAAATAGATTCGCATCTAATTACACGAAAGAAAAAGGTTGTCCAAAAACCATACTTTACAGAAAAGTAAATGACCAACGTGTTCCCGGACTTGATCCGGGATCGCAAAAGAACAGACTGGTGTCTGTCTTTTTGTAACTTATCCTGTCTGTGTGGATGCAACTAATTTCTTTTCAGTTGAATATTTTATTTAAAGATAACCTCTCCTGTCCCATACCAGGAATATCCTGTAAGGATAATCATTAAATTAAAGAGATAAAAAAAATGGACTATTTATTATTCTCCCCTCCACCTGAATATCCGTAGGGTGTCCTAATCCTATTATTTGCTATACATGTCCCTATGTTTATGATCCGGCTTTGCCGACAAATTTTTATAATGCCCTGAAAGCCCCCTATTCCTTTTTATCCCCGGCCGCCTGTCAGGCCCTTTCAATAATAGAGGTATCATGCGGATTCTTCCGTAAAAAATCCGGCCTTATGATATAGGCATCCATCAGTTCCCCGGGTATAGGCCTTAATAATTCCTCAATCTCTTTTTGTGTTAATCCGGGCGTTAACCATAGCTCTTCTTCTTCGGGAGAAAGGATAGCCGGCATCCGGTGTGGATTCTTACCACCATTGTGGATAGGTCCGGTAAGCTCATTGGTCCCGGTAGTGATCATGGCGAATGTATAGTGGTCTTTACCGGTCTCCAGATTACGCCACACATCATAAATACCAGCTATGGAAAATATATCCTCCTCTTTCAGGAAGATATAATAAGGCGTTTTTTGCTTCCCTGCATGATGCCATTCAAAATACCCGGTAGAGGGGATCAGGCAGTGGCGGTAACGGGCGGGCTCCCGGAAAGAAGGTTTCGAAAATAGCGTTTCTGCCCGTGCATTCAATGTAAACTGGCGGATATTCTTCGCATCTTCTTCTGTTTTTACCCAGAAAGGGATCAGTCTCCATCCATACAATTGCAACTCTTCATCGCAGGTAACTACCGGGTAAACAGGATAGGTAAAAGCGTTTACATGATATTGCTTATTGATAATATCCTGTGCAATCTCTATTACATCACTTTTTCTGCCATACCTGCGTGCCAGCGAACGTATACTTTTATTCATCGAGTTATGGAAACACATATCATTTGTTTTATATTATTAATAATAACAACCACTTACCTTGTAAAGTTAAAAGAAACACTGTAACTCTCTAATAAAATTATAACGCCCGGTTTTAGGGATTTGTAAGTAATATTTCTTACGTTTGCAGCCAAAATAACAATACATAATGATGACTTTCCCGAAAGCTTTTCAGCGAATTTTCTTTCTAACCGGTATCTGTCTTTCAGGTTTTGCAACCCTGGTATCTGCACAGATCAACGAACGTGTTTACAGTACCAATTACAGGATCGATCCTGAGCAGAAAGGGGACCTTTCTGCAGAATTCGATAACATAAGCTTTTTTAAAAATAACGAATATGCCGGCAAGATGATGGATGGATATACGCTGCCCGGATTCTGGCTACAGGCCAAAGCAATATATAACCCACTGGAAAATATTAAACTTGAGGCTGGTGTACACCTCTTGCGCTACTGGGGAGCCAACAAATACCCCAACTTTGCCTACCAGGATATTACTTACTGGAAAGGCGACCAATTCCAGAGAGGCTTTCGCGCCTTACCCTGGTTCCGTGCCCAGATAGCCCTTTCGAAAAATGTGGATATTATACTGGGGAATATTTACGGCGGAGCTAACCACAGGTTGATCGAACCCCTCTATCATCCGGAATTAAACCTTACCGCCGATCCCGAAACCGGCCTGCAACTGCTTTATACCAGTAAATACATTGATCTCGATGCCTGGGTAAACTGGGAAAGTTTTATCTTCCGCGATGATGTGCATCAGGAGGCATTTACTTTCGGATTGTCTACCCGGGTCAAATTCAATGACCCTGCTTCCCGTTTCCATTTCTACCTGCCTGTACAGGCATTGGCACAGCACAGGGGAGGAGAGATCGACACCCTCTTACATAACTCCGTACAAACCCTGATGAACGCTTCCATCGGAATAGGGATGACATGGAACACCGGCCATCCATTAGTAACAAAAGTTGATTTCGAGATAGATCAGGCAGGTTATTACCAACAGCAGGGAGAACTCTGGCCTTTTGATAGTGGCCACGGATTCTACGCCCGTGCTTCGGCCGACATTTACGACTTCCGTGTCAAAACCTCCTACTGGCGGTGCGACGACTTTATCTCTATGTTCGGAAGCCCTTTCTACGGAGCCGTATCCACGCAGATAGAAGGCGCCCTGTTCAAACAGCCACAAATGGTTTACCTCGGATTAGAATACAGCCGCTCCTTCGGAAAAGGATATGCTATGGGCATCAATTTTGATGTATATAACCATTTTGCAACCGATATGTACCTTCCGGAAGAGGGATGCGTACGTGTTAAAAGTGCGTTGAGTTACGACTTTGGTATCTATTTTCGTATAAATCCTTCCTTCCTGATTAAAAAGTTTTAAAGAAACACTCTCTTTTGTAACAGTTTTCTTCCTATATAGAGATATATTTTTATCTTTGGAAATATTTTCGTGTCCAACAAATCTAAACACCTAATTTTATACTATTACTATGAAGACAAACAGAAGAGGGTTTATCAAGACCCTTGGTGGCCTTGCAGCATTTACTATTGTGCCGCGCCACGTACTTGGAAACGGCTTTATCGCACCCAGCGATCAATTGACAAAAGGTATTATCGGAACAGGCGGCATGGGCCGCGGACATGTTGACTATGCAGGCACACGCCTCGTTGCAGTATGCGACGTCGATAAGAACCACCTCGAGTTAGGAAAACAACTGGTAACAGACAAAATAGCAGCTTACCACGACTTCCGCGACCTTATCCTGGATAAAAATGTAGACATCGTCCACATTGCCACCCCTCCGCACTGGCATGGAATCATGTCGGTGGAAGCAGCCAAAGCAGGCAAAGATATCTGGTGTGAAAAACCCATGACGCGTACCATTGGCGAAGGCAAACGGGTAATGGAAGCCGTTAAACAATACGGACGTATGTTCCGCCTGAACACCTGGTTCCGCTTTGCCGATCCGTTCTACGGATTAGGTACACCGGTTAAGCCTCTGAAAAAGTTGGTACAAAGCGGTATGTTAGGATGGCCCTTGAAAGTAACCATCAGCCAGCATACCGGCTTCGACTGGAAATTCTATTGGGTAGGCAAAGAGTACCTCGAACCCCAACCGGTTCCTGCCGAACTCGATTATGACATGTGGTTAGGCCCGGCCCCTTACCGCCCTTACAATGCACACCGCGTACATACCAACTTCCGTGGTTACTGGGATTATGATGGTGGCGGACTGGGTGATATGGGACAGCACTATATCGATCCCGTACAGTATTTCCTCGGTAAAGACCATACCAGCCCGGTAAAAGTAGAGGTAGATGCACCCCAGCAACACCCCGATGCGGTAGGAACCTGGCGCTCTATGACCTATACCTACGAAGATGGTTGCCAGATCGTACTTTGGGGAGGTGACTACGGTGATCCGGATACTCCTTATATCTCAGGCCCTAACGGAAATGTATATAAAAACTTTGTATGCGACATCCCGAACTGGCAAAAGAAACTGGCCGACTATCCTGAGCCCGAACCACAGGTAACCGACTTTATCGAATGTATAAACACACGCCAGCCATTTGCGTTGAACGAACAGAACGGGTTCCGCTCGGCTACCATTGTGAATATGGGGGTAATAGCCCTCCGGTTAAACCGCACGCTTCATTTCAACCCTGTCAGACTACAGTTTATCAACGACGAAGCCGCCAACCGGCTGATCGACCAACCCATGCGTTCACCCTGGAATATCTGAAATAAGGAACCTAAAGATTGAAAAACATGAAAAAAGTATATTTACTGGGAGCTATATTGCTCTCTGCCGGCCTTTGGGCCCAAACCCCGGGTGGCCGTACCAATCAGACCATTGTTGCCGATGTGGTAGCACAGATACCTGCCCAGCAACAACAAGCTTACAACGAACTGGTCCAACAGCTAAGTACGACCGGCGAAGAAGGCGTAGGGATGCTGCTCAATAGGATACATGCTTCCGGACAGGGAAGCAACGCCCAGGTGGATTACGCCCTGAGCGGATTATCCCATTTTGTCATGGCGCCGGGCAATGAAACTGCCCGCCAGATAGTAGTGAATGCCTATGTGAAAGGGTTGGGCCTTACTGCCGACCGCGAAACAAAAGCCTTTATCATCCGCCAACTGGCAATTGCAGGACAGGATGAAGCCGTTCCTGCCCTGGCTGTTTTACTGAACAACGAAGAACTAAGCGGTCCTGCTGCCCGTGCACTGGCTTCCATCGGAACTACTCAGGCACTGGACGCACTGGTCAAAGCATTGAACGACGGAACTGCCACCGGTAAACCCCGCAGGGACATGATCCTGGCCATTGGTGAAAAGCAGGCTCCCGGGGCGGAAACAGCCTTGCTGAAATTGGTAGCCGCTGCCGACGAAGACACCCGTAAAGATATTATGTATTTACTTGGCAGGGTAGGCTCTACCCAATCTATCGGTACATTAAGCGGAGCAGCCGCCCTGGCGAATTACCGGATGGAGAAAACAGGTGCCAACGAAGCCTATATCGCCCTGCTTACCCGTCTGGCAACACCCGGCAACAAAGAGGTAGCAAAAGCTGTCGGCAACCTGCTCAAAGCTGCAACTAAAGCGGGAGCTACCCAGACACGGATTGCAGCTTTGGAAATACTCTTTTCCACACAGGAACAACCTGCAAAGATGGTATTAACTGCCATGAAAGATCCGGATAAAGAGTTCCGGAATGCCGCACTCAATTTTGCCTCAGCCTATGCCAATGAAGCCATGTATATCGACCTGGTAAAAGTAATGGCAAAAGCAACTCCGGCTGTAAAGGTGGATATCCTGAACTGGTTAAGACGAGAAGCTGCTTGCCCGGATAAAAAAACGATACTGCAAAATCTGGAAATACGCTTTGACCTGCCGGCACGCAACCTATTCCTCGACCAGTTAAAGAGTGAGGACTTTGCGGTAAAACAGGCCGCAGCATGGTTACTTGTCCGTATGGGCGATACCAATAATATCCCAGCATTGGCAGGACTGCTTACCAGTTCTGATCAACAGGTTATCTTACTGGCACAGGATGCACTGGCTGCCTTCCCCGGCGATATTGCACCCACTGTAGCTAAGGTTATTCCGGCCGCTCCCGATGTCGGTAAAATAGCTGCGCTCGAATTGCTCGCTATGCGCAAAGCATCCGCTAATATTAATAGTGTATTCGAACAGACCCGCTCTGTCTCTCCGGAAGTTAGCCTGGCTGCCCACCTGGCATTGAAAGATGTAGCCGCCGAACGTGAGTTTACCCAATTATGCGGTATGCTGGAAACATCTACTCCGGCAACAGCTCCTATGATCCAGCAGGGAGTAATCACTGCCCTGTCTACCATGCCGGCCGGCCAGCAGGTACAGCTTATCAATCGCCGCATGATCCAGGCAGGCGACAGTAAAAAACACCTTTATTATATTGTACTGGCAGCTACCGGCCAACCGGAAGCACTTACACAAATCGTAAAGGAACTTCACAGCAGTACCGGTGCTACACGCGATGCTGCTTTTGAAGCACTGCTTGCCTGGCAGGGGCCTAAAGCTGCCGGCGAACTCTATACCGTATGCCTTGACAATTCCCTGGGCAGCTATTTTGACAGGGCAATAGACCGCTACATTGAACTGGTATCCACCCCGGCTGTTACTGGAGAAAACCGTTTATTATCCTTGCGTAAAGCGATGGAAATAGCCCATTCAAATGTACAGCGCAACAATATCCTGCGCCAGATCGAACGGACAGGTACCTTTATAGGAATGATCTATGCCGGACAATTCCTCGACAATCCTGCTACCGCCCAGGCGGCTGCCAATGCGGTAATGAATATTGCCCTTACCCACCCGGAGTATACCGGTGCGAATGTACGTGCATTACTGGAAAAGGTTAGCTCTCTATTAGATAATCCCGACGCCGGATACCAGCGTGAGGCCATTAAAAAACACCTCGATGAAATGCCGGCCGGCGAAGGCTTCGTTTCTATTTTCAACGGAAAAGACCTGACCGGATGGAAAGGACTGGTAGCCGACCCTATCAAACGCAGTAAAATGACACCGGTACAACTGGCCAAAGCACAGGAAAAAGCCGACGAGCAGATGCGGAAAGACTGGAAAGTAGAGAACGGTTTGCTCGTATTTGATGGAACGGGCTACGATAACCTGTATACCGTTAAACAATATGGCGATATCGAAATGTATATAGACTGGATGCTCGACCCTGCCAGCCCCGAAGCCGATGCCGGGATCTACCTGTGCGGAACACCACAGGTGTAAATTTGGGATACAGCTCGTGTCAATGTAGGGGCACAGGTAGGTTCAGGTGGCCTGTATAACAACCAGACCCATCTGAAAGACCCGCTGAAAGTAGCCGACAATAAAATGGGAGAGTGGAACAGCTTCTACATCAAGATGGTAGGCGACCGGGTAACGGTATATCTAAATGGCGAACTGGTGGTCAACGATATCATACTTGAAAATTACTGGGACCGGAGCCAGCCCATCCCTGCGATCGAACAACTGGAGTTACAGGCACATGGTAGCAAGGTTTACTACCGCGACATTTATGTAAAGGGACTAGAACGCCCCGAACCTTACCAGCTTACCCCCGAAGAAAAGAAAGAAGGATATAAAATACTGTTCGACGGAACGCATATGAATGAGTGGACGGGCAACCTGGTTGACTATACCCTGGAAGATGACTGCATCTCCATGATTCCGTCTAAAAGCTATGGTAGCAACCTCTATACCAAAAAAAAATTTGATAATTTTGTGATCCGTTTTGAATTCCAGCTCACGCCGGCAGCCAATAACGGATTAGGTATCCGTACCCCAATGGAAGGAGATGCCGCCTATGTTGGTATGGAATTGCAGATACTGAACAGCGAACATCCTGTATATGCCGACCTGAAGGAATACCAGTATCACGGCTCCGTATACGGAGTAATCCCGGCGAAGCGCGGTTACCTGAAGCCTGTAGGCGAATGGAACTACCAAGAGGTAATTGCCGATGGCGACCATATTAAAATAATCCTCAATGGTGAAGTGATCCTGGATGGCAACATCCGGGAAGCCTCTCAAAACGAAACAGCCACCATAGACGGGCTCGAACATCCGGGGCTACTCAATAAGAAAGGCCATATCACCTTCCTGGGACACGGTTCGCCGGTTAAATTCCGCAATATCCGCATCAAAGAACTGAAATAAAGATCAATTCATAACAAAATAAAGATTAATCAGATAAACCCGGATTGTTATCCGGGTTTTCTTTTTTTCAGGCAGTACCCCGCGAAGGCGGGAACCGCATTAAAGCAAACCATATTTCCCGCTAATACTAAGCTGGGTAGTTCTGGTGCGATTGGCTAAGGCCGACCGGTTTCTGCCGCCTTCGCGGGGAATAGCGTACTGTGATACAACCTTTATATTTCTTATAGGATATGCTGAACCCGGCTGAGACAACGCCCGGGTAATTGGTATTCGATTGTTGGTGGATTAGGAGTCCAATATAGTTTGGTTATTGTTAAAAACAAAATGTTTGATACAGGTGGCTGCCAGAGGGGTGAAACAAAATATTTGCTGTCTTACCTTTCCTTTTAGAACAAAAATAAATTTTTATTTTCCTGCTAATTATAAAAGTTTCTTTTAAAATTTAACTATAAAAAAATAAGATGTCAACGGTAGTTGACTGGTATTCAATTTTGATTCTGCCCGGATTAAAGAGGATAAGAACAAAAACCAGCATGTATACCTTTGTATAAATTCTCTGTTACAAATAACTTTTCAAAATTACAAAAGTATCTTATAAAAACTATTAAATAGGGTGGTTAATCCCTTTTTGAGTCTGATTTTACTGTAATAGAGCCGTTTCTGTTACAAAATGCTTAAATGCTTTTTCTCTTCCTTATACCCCTTAGCCGCTTTTAACCTGCTGGAACAAGGTAATTAGACCCCTAAATGTTAAAACGAATCCTTCCCACTTATTTTTTTTGGAAAAATAACATCGCATAATAAAACTTTTATATCTTTGTGCCAATTTAATAAATAAATCGTTTTCCCGGGACCAATAGTTTAGGTAGAGATCGAGAGTGCACACTATAACGCTTAACTTATTGTATAATAATTTGTAATAAGGTATTACATAGGGAAAACGCTGAAGCATTTAATAGGTAAAGGTAAAAAGAGATTGATAACGCTAAATAAATTTATAATACCTACTTTATTAATTTAACATCAATTTATGTTGAAAAGAATCAAACCTGTAAGCTTAATTCTTTTAGCAGGTGCATCGCTGTGTTTCTCCGGGAACACGTATGCCGAAACAGCACCCATTAAGCACAACGCCTAGGTTTCCCAGCAAAACGGGAAACTAACCGGTACGGTGGAAGACGATTTCGGCCCTGTAGCCGGAGCCTCTGTCGTGGTAAAAGGCACTACCCACGGTACGATTACCGACTTCGACGGGAATTTCTCGCTCGACGGTATCGCTACCGGTGCTATTATCCAGATTTCTTTTATCGGATACACGCCGCAGGAAATCACTTATACCGGCCAAAGTACTATTTCTGTAACTCTCACAGAAGACACACAGAAACTCGACGAAGTGGTTGTTACTGCTTTAGGTATCAAACGCGAAAAGAAAGCCCTGGGATATGCTACCCAGGAACTGAAAGGCGACGACCTGGTAAACGCACGCGAAAGCAACATCACCAATGCATTGTCGGGTAAAGTATCCGGCTTGCAGGTAGTCCGTTCAAGTGGTGGACCCGGCAGCTCGTCAAAAATCGTGTTGCGTGGAAACAGCTCGCTGACCGGTAGCAACCAGCCCCTGGTAGTGATAGACGGTGTACCGATGGACAACTTTGTGGGTGGAGTAGACGATCCTTACGGCAACAACGGTGTGGATATGGGTAACGGCCTGGCCGACATCAACCCCGAAGACATCGAATCAATGAGCGTCCTCAAAGGAGCTTCGGCTGCCGCCCTATACGGCTCACGTGCCGGTAACGGGGTCATCCTGATCACTACTAAATCGGGTAAAAAGCAACCGGGATTGGGTATCACGGTAAACGCCGGCGTGTCGGCCGAAACCATGTTTATCAAACCTAAACTACAAAGTACCTTCGGACAAGGTGAAACCGGTATCTATAACAAACGTTCGGTATATAGCTGGGGAGCCCCTGCCGACGGACGCGAAGTAGATGGCTGGAACGACGAAAAAATGCCTTACAATACATACGATAATATCGGTGCTTATTTCCAGACCGGAGTCTCTTTCAACGAAGGCGTATCCTTCCAGCAAAGCTACGACGGAACGTCGGTATTTGCATCGGTTAACCGGTCGGACGACCGGGGGATCATCCCGGGAGCCTCCCTTGACAAAACATCTGTTACCCTGCGTGGAACCACTGAGTTTGGTGCCGATAGACGCTGGAAACTCGATGCAAAAGCCAACTATGTAAACAACAATGTACAGAACCGTCCGTTGCAGGGGATGAACAACTCCAACGCGTTCAACACCATCTACATGATGCCCCGTACGATTGATGTGACACAATTCAAAAACAGCGTAGACGAAAACGGTAAAATGACCTGGTGGGATACCCGCGAATTATCACAGGAAAATCCCTACTGGATCCAGAACTACCGTACCAACCAGGATACCCGCGACCACCTGCTGGGCAGCCTCTCACTGGCTTACCGGATTACCGACTGGTGGAATGTGGAACTGCGTGGCGGTACCGACTATTACACAACCAAATCGGTTAGCAAATTATACGCCGGTGGTACCGCGCAACCTAAAGGTAACTACTCGGAAGGGTCGGAAACGTTTTACGAAAACAACTACAGTTTCCTCACCACCCTGCGTAAAGACAACCTATTCAGCAAACTGGGCGGATTTGTGACTTTCGGTGGTAACCTGATGAACCAAGGCCGCGACCAGTTCAAAGCCAACACAGGCAACCTGCTGATCGAAAACCTGTTTACCATCACCAACGCAGCCGACGTAACTGCCATCAATTACGAAGCAGTACACATCCGCCGCAAAATGAATTCGCTGTACGGTTCGGTACAGGTAAACTGGGACGGCTGGTTGTTTGTAGATGTAACCGGGCGTAACGACTGGTCGTCGACCATGAGCCGCGCCAACCGTTCTTACTTCTATCCGTCGGTAAGTGCTTCGGCAGTAATCTCCGATATGGTAGAAAAAAATGGTGGCAGCCTGCCCGGATGGCTTACATTTGCCAAAGTACGTGCTTCTTATGCACAAGTAGGTAACGATCTCGATCCTTACCAGCTATATACCGTATTCAAAACAGAGAGTGATGCCAACGGGAATCCGACAGCTACCCTGGGCGATATCCTGTACGATCCTACCGTACGCTCAGAGCTGAGTAAATCGTGGGAAGCAGGCGTAGAGCTGAAATTCTTTAACAATTGCCTCGGTATTGACGCCGCCTGGTACCATGTAAACTCTACACGCCAGCTCCTCAACCTGGATATGGATCCCTTCTCCGGTTACACTTCACGGAAGATCAACGCCGGTAACATCCAGAAAGGGCTCAACTGGGAAACAACCCTGAATGCCTCGGTAAACAAAAACAAGATTATCGACCTGTACGACGGTGTAAATGAGTACGGCCTGCGTACCTTCGACGACCTGCGTGTGGTAGCCTGTACCGGAAGCTATTACGGCGATATCTACGGAAAGAAATTCCAACGCGTGGAAGAAGGCGAACATGCCGGTAAAATTATTGTCGACAACCAAGGATTACCCCTTATCACTTCAGAAGCCGAATACTTGGGTAACCAGCAACCCGACCTGATGATGGGGTGGACCAACTCATTTAGCTACAAGAACCTTACCCTGAGCTTCCTGGTAGATGCCCGTATCGGCGGACAGATCTATTCGGCTACCACCGCCCGCCTGCATGCTATCGAAAATGCAGTGGTAGCCAGCGAAAACGGATATGTGGAAAACGACATTGCCGTTAGCCCGGAGCTATACTGGAAACGTGTCGGAGGCGGTAACATCGGAGTAGGGGAAGCCTTTATCTATGATGCCACCAATATACGCCTGCGTAACATCATGCTGGGGTACGACCTGAATAAAAAGTGGGTGGCAAAAACTCCTTTCGAACGCCTGCGCCTGTCGTTCGTCATGAACAACGTATGGATGATTTACAGCAAACTGGATGGAATCGACCCCGAAGCTACCTCGGCAACCAATACCAATGCCACCGGCTACGAAAACATGTCGGTACCTACCATCCGTTCGTATACATTTAATGTAACCGTTGGTTTCTAATTAAAACAGTCAGACAAAACAAATGAAAGCATATCATAAAATAATCATGGGTCTTGCTTCGGCTGCACTGCTTACCGCATGTAGCGACTTTGAAGACATTAACAAAGACCCGGGAGCAGTAGATAAAGACAAAGTAAAGGTCTCCTACCTGCTTAACAAATCCATTATCGGTGCACAGCAAAACCCGTACATTGCCGAGCGCCTCTTTGTATACCAATGGAAATCGGCCGCCCGTTTTGAGCGTCGTGCCAGACTGGCCGTAGGTGCCAATTATGACGACTATAACAGCGACTACCTGGGCACCAGCTTCGGGGTGGGATGGCTGAACGATGTAAACATGGCGGTTAATATCGGCTACGAACGCCAGGGACTGCCCGAAACGCCTCCTTACGAGAATAACGTGTTGCAGATTGCCCGTATCTGGCGTGCCTATGTCATCTCCGAACTGGCCGATTGCTTCGGGCCCATCCCGCCGGTCAACAGTTTCGACGGGGAAGTGGAATACGAAAGCGTGGAAGACCTGTACGACTTTATGCTTACCGAACTGGCCGATACCGTAGACCGGATCGATACCGGAGTAGATATGTCTAACGTAATTTACGAAAAGACCGATGCCTTCTACGACGGGAATGTATCCAAATGGATCAAATATGCCAATTCCCTGCGGATGCGTTACGCCATGCGCCTGTCGGAAGTAGCGCCGGAGAAAGCACGGAAAGCCTTCGAAGCCGCTGCTGCCACCAACAACTTTATCACTACCCTGGCCGATATGGCTGCCGTACAGGAAAAAGATGGCTACAGCGAGCTCACAGGTGTGATGTCGCGCGGCTGGAATGCACAACCTATCTCGGTAACCCTGAACAACCTGATGATCGGATTGGGAGGGATCGGTTTCCAGGTACCTGAAGCCATCCGTCCGGAAGTGACCCTGAAAGACGCACGTGCCTATATGGGGATCCGCCTCGACCAGCACCTTACCACAGCCACCAACGACCCGGCAGCTGGCTACTTCTTCGATGCACTGCCTGCCACCATCGACCCGCGTGCCACCGTCTTGTTCCATATCCCCGGTTACGACGATGGTGTACACTACTTCTCCAATATCGACCTGGCCACTACGGCCCGCCTGGCAGATCCGGCCACAGGGAATGTAGAAGAAGATGGCAAACCCTATATGGAGCTGAATGTAAAATATACATGGAATACCTGGGTAACCGGTAAATGGGATAAATACAGCTCGCTTTCCGCAGAACTGACAGGGATGACCAAAACCTACCCGTCACTTTCCAAAACCTACCGCGAAAGCCGGAAGGAACGTGTCTGGTTCGGGCCCTGGGAAACCTACTTCCTGCTGGCAGAAGCTGCCCATTACGGATGGAACGTGCCCGGTTCGGCACAGAGTAATTACGAAGCAGGTATTGCAGCCAGCTTCGAGTATTACGGGCTCTCTGAGTTTGTAGCTGGCTATATCGCCTCTACCGAATACAACCGCGTAGGCACTTCCGTAGCTTTCAACCATACCACCGAAGCTACCCCATACGAAGTAACCTATATAGATGGATACACCGGCGAGCAGCGGACAACTACTTACCAATACCCCCAAAACACCATCTATAAAAACGGAGCGTATAACAACGACGTATTGACAAAGATCATCTCACAAAAATACCTGGCACAAATGCCCTGGCTACCCCTGGAAGTCTGGTCAGACCATCGCCGCCTGGGGTTACCCTTCTTCGAGAACCCGGCTGTAGAGATCGATTACAATACAACCTCCAACGAGGTAGCCCTTACCCGCCGGAATTACCACGAATGCCGCTGGGACTTCTACCAGGAGCGTTTGCGTTATCCGGCAAAACTCGAGATCAACAGTGCCGGCAACTACCGCGAAGCCATATCCTTGCTGGGTGGCGACGACCTGATCTCGACACCACTCTGGTGGACAAAACGTAGATAATACCACAGATACACACATATCTTTATATTATATATTTAAGTCCAATCATACTCATGTATGTTTCTTTTTGATGAAGGTACCTATCCGTGAGGACAGGTACCTTTTTAATTATATCCCATTCGGCATATTACCAGGTACCGGTGTAAAAATTCCAGCCTATTGGAAATTAGCCGGCTATCGGAACTCCGGGTCGCTGCCCGGGTCTGGGATAGGATCGCCCCTGTGGAGCATAAGATATGCAACCAGATTCCGGTTAATGATTTTGACATAAATGTAAGGTTTTAGGTTTGTGATATACAAATAAGTATTATTTTGTTTTACTTTGTATATTAATAATCTTTTTATGAAGTACGCAGCTATCCTTTTCGATTTCGATTATACCCTGGCCGACTCATCGGCCGGAATTGTTACTTGTTTCCAAAATGTACTTAACCGGCATTCCTTTGATGCGGTAACCGACTACCAGATCAAACTTACCATCGGCAAACCCCTCGAAGCCTCCTTTTCTTTACTTACCGGTATAACCGATCCGGGGAAGCTCGAAATGCTCCGGCAGCAATATACCCGGGAGGCCGATACCTATATGACGGCTAACACCTTCCTCTATCCGGGCACACTGCCGGTATTGGAAGAATTACGTGCCCGGGGAATCCAAACCGGCATCATCTCCACCAAATACCGCTACCGGATCCTTGAGTTCCTCGAATCGCAGGGAATCGCCGGCCTGTTTGACCTCATTATCGGGGGTGAAGATGTAACCCGCCATAAACCTGACCCGGAAGGATTGGAGCTGGCCATCCGCACCTTAGCCGTTCCGCATGAACAGGCACTCTATGTGGGCGACAGTACCGCCGATGCCGGAACAGCCGCACAGGCAGGTGTCAGTTTCGCAGGGATTACCTCTGGGATGACCACTGCTGCTGAACTGGCTGCCTATCCGCATATAAGTATATTAGCGGATATTAACGCACTATCGGAAATAGTATAAAAACAACAAACGGAATAATCTCTTATAATGCTATAAGTTGGATGGAACCCAGCCGCTTCACTGCCGAGTGGGACGCAATGCCCGGGCAATACAACATGGCCAGTTCCTGCCAGCCAAAACTACGGTTGGGGATGTGTGTATGAGAAGGTTTCATCTTAAAGTAGCTTACTGATTAATAATTAAATATACAAAATATCGAGGAGATATGGAAGTATTCCACTCCGAAAAACGCCGCCTGCGCCTGGGGAAATTTTATCTGCGAAAGTGGGTCACCAACCGGATTAATAACTATTTTTGTATCCTGGAAAGTTTGTAATAAACCAATCTGTAAACTAATCTGGTCGGTAGATGAAGAAATTAATAGGAATAGTTGCCCTGTTACTAAGTAGTATGACCCTGGTGGCGGCAACGGGTGCGGATGAGGGTAACCTGGAGTGGACGTTGGAAGCAGGCGTATTGCAGGTCAGCGGCACACGGGCCATGCCTGATTTTGAGGAAGGGGAAACCCCCTGGTATCCTGACCGTAACGTCATAAGGGAAGTGATCGTAGGAGAGGGAACAACCACCATAGGAAAATATGCTTTTTCCGGCCTGCCTTACCTGCAAACGGTACAATTACCCACTACACTTACAGCCATCTATGTATATGCATTCGCCTATACGGCATTACAAAACATAACGTTGCCGGCAACCCTTGTTGCACTGGAGCCCACTGCCTTTGCCGGATGTAAGAAATTGCAGGAGATAAATATAGGTACCAACCCCTATTATGCCACAGAAGAGGGTGTTTTGTTCAACAAATTAGAAAAACAGTTACTGGTTTATCCGGTTAACCGAACGGGTACAGCGTACGAAGTACCGGCTTTTGTTACTAAACTGGCCGATGGAGCTTTCAGGGATGCCTCGCTGCGTACCCTCTCCCTGCCCGACGAACTGGAGGTGATTGGTAAATCTGCTTTTGCCGGGTGTCAGGCACTGGAAAGCCTCCGCATCCCGGCGGCAGTTACCAGCCTGGGCAGTTCGTTTGTGGAAGGATGCACCAGCCTGAAAGAGATAACCCTGGAGCATACTACGCCGCCGGATATCACCAGCCAGTTCATGGGCTTCGACCTGGCCGGGTGCAAACTGATAGTGCCTGAAGGTACGCGGGAAGCCTACCGCGCTGCCCCTATCTGGAAAAATT
This sequence comes from Tannerellaceae bacterium, assembly GCA_021204405.1. Classification (GTDB taxonomy): domain Bacteria; phylum Bacteroidota; class Bacteroidia; order Bacteroidales; family Tannerellaceae; genus JAJPZJ01. Next base: position 25,458 of record JAJPZJ010000085.1, read on the forward strand.
CTGGTAAGATAATCGAAGCCGGCGAACCGGATGTAACGCTTGACTGTACAGCAGCCGGACTGGGGGTAAATAACGCCCTGAACCTGCAGGCTACCCTGCTTACAGAGGGTGTTGCCGCCGACGGCGAATGGGTAGTGAAATGGGCCTCTTCGGATGAGGCCATCGCCCGCGTAGACCAGAATGGGAAGATTACAGGCGTGAAAGAGGGTACGGCCACTATTACGGTAAGCCTCGAAGGATATGAATATGCCGTAGCAAAGTGTGTGGTTACCATAACCTTTATCCATATAACCGATATTGTACTAAATGAAACCGAATACGAATTACCGGTAGGTGGCAGGTTCCGGCTGACAGCTACTGGCTATCCTGGAAATGCAAGCGATAAAGAATTTATCTTTACTTCGGGCAATCCGACCGTAGCTACTGTAGACAGGCTGGGTTGGGTAAGGGCGGTAGGAGCCGGCCTGGCTGTCATCCATGTAACGACGGCCAACAGTTCCGAGGCAGCCACCTGTTACGTAACGGTAAACGACGACGGTACAACCACTAACAATGTAGTCATTAAAGAGAACCTGCCGGTTGTACGTACCGAACCCTCAGCAGCCTTACTCTTCCTTCCTGCCGAAACCCAGGTACGGATATACGGGCTGTCGGGCCACGTAGTATATGCCCGCCGCCTGGGCCCCGGCGAACACCGCATCCGCCTGCGCAAAGGAGCCTATATCCTGACTGCCGGAGGAACACCTTTTAAACTGATGATCCGCCAGTAAAATCCGGTTGTAAACAACTTCATAAAGAAGAAACAGATATAGTTCCCCGCGCAGGTGGGGACCGCACCAGAATTGTCTGTTTTGGCATTAATAACAAAAAATACTGTCTGCTTTAATGCGATCCCCGCCTGCGCGGGGAACAACTATACTTTTCCGCCGAAGGGGGATCTTATCGTTGAAAGGGATCTGGCTAGGGCCGACCTATGGTTCCTGATCCGCGCCTGCCGGGTATAAGGATCTGTGATCCGTTAAAAAACTTATTTGTTAATATTATCAACGGTTTTTATTTTGTACCAGATCTGGAGATGCTCATATCCAGCAGGCGGGGATTAGGAAATCCCCTTCGACACAAAGTAAAAACAAACAGACTCAGTTCCCCGCGCAGGCGGGGATCGCACCAGAACTATCTGTTTCAATATTAAAAATAGAAAAATACTGTCTGCCCTAATGCGGTCCCCGCCTGTGCGGGGAACTGGTGGCCGGAAGATTTGTTTCCCTGAAAACTACTGCTTATCAATAAATTTGTTTAGATTTACAGCCGTAAACCAACCGCAACAAGCGGTTTTTTAACGTAGAAATGCTTAAATAATTATTGACAAATAACTTTATACCTATGGAAACAAAACGGAAAGGAAGCTCCTTCCAGGTAATGAGTTCGAAACGCAAACTGGAATCGATCTTCCTCTTTGTTACCGGCAAATGTAATGCCAAATGTGCCATGTGCTTTTATGCCGACGATATGGCAATGAAAGAGCCCGACCTCACTTTCGACGAGATCCGCAAAATATCCGAAACAGCCGGCCGGTTTAACCGCCTCTGGCTCTCGGGAGGCGAACCAACCCTGCGCGACGACCTGCCGGAGATCATCGAAATGTTCTACCGTAACAACCACATCAAAGATATCAATATGCCTACCAACGGCCTGCGTGCCGAACGGGTAATCGAGTGGGTGAGCCGCATCCGCCGTACCTGCCCCGACTGTAATATCTCGGTAAGCGTGTCGATGGATGGCTTTGGTGATACCCACGACAAACAGCGCGGTATACCCGGCAATTTCTATAAAGCCCTCGATACGATCAAAAAGGTAAGCGACCATTTTGTCGGCGATGGCAAAGTACTCAAGAATATGGCTACCGTCATCACCCGGTACAATGTAGACGAGATACACGACCTGATGCTCTGGATGTATGCCCGCATGAATGTATCCAACCATACCATCGAAGCCGCCCGGGGCATGACCCGCGAAGATGGGGTAAAAGTCCTGACCGAAAAGTCGTTACGCACGATCCAGGACAAGGCCGCCTCTATCTATGTAGGCTATGCCGACCGGATGGCACGCGACGTACCGGGCCTCCGGAAATACCTGACAAAGTTTTTCTACCTCGGCCTGATCCGTGCCCTCTATGATGTACGCGCCTCTAATATCGACCGCCCCACCCCCTGGGGAATGGATTGTACAGCCGGCGAAACCACGCTGGTGATCGACTACGACGGCCGCTTCCGTTCCTGCGAACTGCGCCAGCCGATCGGCAATGTGAAAGACTACGGGTGCGATATACAGGCCGTGATGCATAGCGATGCGATGCGTAACGAAGTAGACGAACTGGGCTGTGGCGCGGGTGCCAACTGCTGGTGTACACACGGATGTTGGATCATGTCGTCGATCGTGTTCAACCCCCGGAAGATGGTATCCAAGGTATTCAGGGGATACCGTGAAACAAAGAAATTGGCTCAGCCTATCGTATTTAACGAAGAGCTGTTGCAGGCAATCGAGCAGAAATATAACCTCGACCGCCAAAAACTGGCACAAATAGGTGTAGTATGAAGATCCTCTTAGTTACCCGCGGATCGCAGGGCGATATTTATCCCTACCTGGCGGTTGCTATCGAATTGCAATGGCGCGGCCACACGGTTACCCTGAGCCTTCCCCAGCTATTTGAAAAACAGGCCCACAAGGCAGGTGTGAATTACCAATTGCAGGATTTCGACGATATCGGCGGGATGATAGACGGCGCTGCCGAAACCAAACAGCAAACCAAACATATGCTGGCATGGATGCGGCGTGTGATTGATATGCAGTTTGAACAATTGATCCCCCTCTTGCAGGAGCACGACCTGTTGATTACTTCAAATACCGAGTTTGCTGCTGCCAGCCTGGCGGAGTACTGCGGCAAGCCGGTAGTGCGTACGGCATTTGCACCCTTTATCCCGGGTAAGAAAATTCCGCCGCCTATCATGCCTTTTCCGAAGCCACATCCTGTGTTCCGTCCGGCGTTCCTGTGGAAAGTGCTGAACATCGGTACCAACCTGATGGTCAAGCAAACGGTAAACAAAAACCGGGTAGCCAAAGGTATGGAGCCTATCAGTAATTTCGGGATACATGCCGTATCGAAAGCTGAAAACTACCTGATGTACAGCCGCTACCTGGGCAGCACCGATCCGGATTGGCCGTACGACTGGACCATCAGCGGCTACTGCTTTAACGATAGTTTCCGTTATAATGAAGCGGCTTACAACGAACTGATGGATTTTATCCGTGCCGACAGTCGCCCGACCCTCTTCTTTACCCTGGGAAGCTGTAACGACAAGCACCGCGACCGCTTTTGTAGCTGGTTGCTTGACATCTGCCGCGGTAATGGCTATAAGCTGGTAATCGGTTCGGGCTGGTCGGACACCGGTAGCTCCCTGGCCGGCGACCGGCAGGTATACCGCCTCACAGAGGCAATTCCGCACAGCCTGGTCTTTCCCGGGTGTGCTGCCGTAATCCACCACGGAGGCTGTGGCACTACCCACAGCGTGGCAAGGACAGGGGTGCCCCAGATGGTTGTCCCCCTCTTACTCGACCAACCCTATTGGAACTACCGCGTAAGCCGACTGGGGGTGGCCCCGCCGGGATGAAACCGGGTAAATATTCCCGCAGCCAGTTGGAAGAAAAAGTATGCGACCTATTGACCAACCCCCTCTACAAACAACGTGCCGCCACGCTGGGCGAACAAATCCGGAGTGAGAAGGGCGTAGAGGAGTGAGAAGGGCGTAGATACGATGTGCGATTATATTGAAAAAACATTCCGGGTCTCCTTATAGAGTTGGATGTAATAACACTACTCCGGGCTATCGGGAACCGGCCGGTTATCGGACCTCCGGACCGTAGGCCCAATATATCCCAGGGGTGATTTACTTATTTCACAATTGCCCTGATCCATTCAAACAATTCGTTCAAACTGTAATCACCTGTATGCCCCCGGTTCCATGCCAGTTCGAAATCAGCGTCGTACCCGTTATTGACCAGTTTGGTATATAAATTAACCGGAACTTCAAATCCGGTATCCCTGTCGGCAGCCCCATGGCGGATATACCAGTGGGGCGCTGTCCGGCTCACCCCGTCACCAATAAAATTCATCGGATTCAGCAGATATACCCTATCTTTTATATCCTGACCTAGAGATGCCGTAGGAGTACCAGTTGCTTTCCGGAGGCTGAAATCGGTAAAGTTTGCACCATTGCCCTCTTTATCACCAAAGACACTGTTTTCGGGAGTAGCCCTGTCTGCCAGTACATTCATGGCATCGAATGCAGGGGGTGTTTTAAGGGGTTGCCTGTTCACCACATAATCCAGATAAGTATCCAGGTCAATATCTATCACATATTCTCCTGTCGAACCCCTGAATCCCTTATTCAATTCAATACCTATATCCACAGGCAGGTCGGCTCCGGCATCACGGGCTTTCTGTGCGGAACGGATCAGGAACGATTTCAGGTAACCAGCATAATTAGTATCTGTCAGGGGAGTCCCATCCGGCATCCGCAGACCCAGGCTATTCAGGTAGGCCGGGTATAAGGCAGCCAGTTCGTCCGATACGGCTATTTGCTCTGGAGACAGTCCCCGTGCACCCTTATTGGTTCTGTTGTATAACCACTCGTATGCCATATCCGCATGCTCCAGGTCGGTAATCGGGCAGAAGCAAACTGCGGCAAATATATCATCACGCTCATTCGTAGCACCCAGCTCGTTCAGGTAGGGTTCATAAGCCGGGTAATTACCGGTAGCTCCCAGTAGCGACGACATTGCCCCGCCGGCACTTGTCCCGTCTGTAATAATCCGCTCGGTATTGCCGGGTAATATATCTTTATTATAGCGCAGGTAGCGTATGGCTGCCTTCAGGTCTACTATACCGGCTGGTGCTTTACCGGTAAAAAGCTTTTCCATTTGTACCGGTGATTTCTGAATTAGCTCCGCGCGAACCCGGTATCACCACTACATATCCTTCCAGCAAGGCACGCCCTGTGGCGTCGGTAGGGGAAGGGGCCGAGGCCTTTGAAGCCATATATCCACCCACATTGGTTTTGAGGAAAATAGGAGTTTGCCTGTTCTCCTCATAAGCAGTTTCCGGAACATATACGTTCAGGTACTGATACGTCGAATCTACCACATCCGCAACGTAATAGATATTTTCATATCCCCGGTACTTTATACTTTTACCATCCGGTAAAGTAAGTATCTGTTCCGTAAGTTGATTATCCGCTACGAATCTTAACGGATCTTGCTGAACCTGTGCCAGGACAGTATTTGTAATACCTCCTGCTATTGAACCTGCTACCATCAAAGTAATAATTTCCCCATAAAGTTTATTCCTTTTTTATTTATATTCAATATGTTTTCCCGGTTATATATTTGTTCGCCTCGAAGGCGGGGACCGCACAAAAACTTACCGTCTTAAATATAAAAACAAATATCCCTCCCTGTTGTTATGGGATTGGCTAAGGCCGGTCAGCGACTTCCACCTTTTCAGGAAACAAAGGATTTATATTTTTAGTAATCTTTCATCTGGTAAATATAGTTGATGCATAAACCACAAACAAATTGTTTTGATAGATTTATGGATTTTCCCTACCGGTTGGCCTGTTATATATACTTTTACATAATTAAAGAAGCAGGCATAATTAAAGAAGCAGGCATACTGTTTTCTTTCCATTTCTATATATCTTTGCAGTGAAAAGATATGCTTTTCCGTGTGCTTGCTTAACCACGTATTAAAAACAAGAACAATATGAAATATCAAAATGCTGTTTTAGTCTGCTTTTCCGGCGGACAAGACTCTACGACATGCCTGTTCTGGGCATTGAAACATTTTTCACAGGTAGAGGCCGTTTGCTTTACCTATGGTCAGAAACATTCACTCGAAATTGAGGTTGCACGTAAAATTGCAGAAGATGCCAGCGTACCGTTCTATTTGCTCGATGTTTCCCTGATCGGGCAATTAGCCCCTAGTTCCCTTACTGATTCCTCTATTGAAATTGATAAGGAAAAACCAGCCGGTAACTACCCGAACACATTTGTCCCCGGCCGTAATATGGTATTCCTCACATTTGCTGCTATTATGGCACGGAGTAAAAATATATTCCACCTGGTAACAGGCGTATCTGAGGCCGATTACAGTGGCTACCCCGATTGCCGCGATACCTTTATCCGTTCCCTGAATGTTACGTTAAACCTGGCAATGGACGAACAGTTTGTGCTGCATACGCCGTTGATGAACCGCGATAAAAGCGAAGTATGGGAACTCTCCGACCAACTGGGCGTTTTCGATCTGGTGCGCACCCAAACCCTTACCTGTTATAATGGTGTTATTGCCGGAGGATGTGGCGAATGCCCCGCCTGTAAGCTGCGCAGGGATGGATTGGATACCTATTTGAAGAGAAAAAATAATCAATAACCCATTTTATTATCTATCAAAAATGAACGAAGAAAAAGAATTAAGCCTCCTCGGAGGACAGACTGTATATAAACAGGATTATGCCCCTGAAGTGCTGGAAGCCTTTACCAATAAACATCAGGAAAATGACTATTGGGTACGTTTCAACTGCCCGGAATTCACCAGCCTGTGTCCTATCACCGGACAACCCGACTTTGCTACTATCCATATCGATTACATTCCGGATGTGAAAATGGTAGAAAGTAAAAGTCTGAAACTATACCTGTTCAGTTTCCGCAGCCACGGCGCTTTCCACGAAGATTGTGTAAACATCATCATGAAAGACCTGGTCCGGCTGATGAACCCCAGATACATTGAAGTGACCGGCATATTTACTCCCCGTGGCGGTATCAGCATCTACCCTTATTGTAACTACGGCCGTCCCGGAACCAAATATGAAGCCCTGGCTGAACAAAGGTTATTCAACCATTGCCGGTAATATTCTTTTTATAACCGGGGAGAACACTTATATTTGTACTGATAACATGCAACTTATTAAATTTTGTACTATGTGTAAAAAAGAACAAGTAACCAGGAGTAGCCTGGTGATGCTGGCATGTCTGGCCAGTATGTATGGAAGTGCCCAGCAATAGTATCCCCAACCGGCACCCATGGTGCCTGAAATGTCGGAGTACTGGACTCCGCAGCCCCCTGTCGTAACCCCGGGAACTGTCACTCCCAATGCGGTAATTACCGCTCCTTCTGATGCTATCGTGTTGTTTGACGGAAAAGATCTTTCAGCCTGGGAAAGTGTACAGGGAGGAGCCGCGCAATGGACCGTAAAAGATGGAGTATTCACCGTAAACAAATCAACCGGCGATATCCGTACCAAACAGGAGTTTGAAAGCTTCCAGTTACATATCGAATGGCGTATCCCGGAAGATATAACCGGTACCAGCCAGGCCAGGGGAAATAGCGGTGTTTTCCTGCAGGGAATGTATGAAATACAGATCCTGGATTGCTATAATAACGAAACCTATGTGAACGGACAAACGGGTAGTGTATATAAACAGACACCTCCGCTTGTAAATGCTATGCGGAAGCCCGGCGAATGGAATGTATACGACATTCTCTATACAGCCCCGGTCTTCAAAGCAGATGGTACTTACCAGTACCCTCCCCGTGTAACAGTTATTCAGAATGGAATAGTTGTACAGAACAATACCACTATCCTGGGTACAATCGAATATATCGGCTTCCCGAAAACAGTTAAACATGGAGCCGGCCCTTTGATTCTTCAGGACCATGGCGACCCAAGCGAACCGATCAGTTTCCGTAATATCTGGATAAGGGAATTGTAAAAATAAAAGAATTCAGGAAAAAGCCTGCTGAAAATATTCCCGGAGGGAATCCAGGTAATAGCCCAGGGTTGAGCCGTAAGCGATACCCTGGGCTATTACTATTAACCCTTTCAGGGTCAAGCCATCCGGCATACCTCTACTACCTCTAATCCAGCATCAGATTAAACTCATCTTTCAGTTTATTTAGTAGCGGATTGACATTAGCCAGGTGAGAGTACTTCTCAGTAGCAGTAACAGCCAGCTTTTTCTCGTCCCGTTCTGTCATCCTGACACGCATCTGGATAAAAGAATTTTGCAGGCGCGTGCGCAGGAATGTCAGCATCCGTATACAATGCTTGCCCAACTCGTCCTGTTGCTCCGGGTTATATACCGAAATTTCAAAAAGATGATTCTCCTTTAACACCGGCTTACAGTTAATCATAATATTTTTCAGGTAGGTCATATCCTTATCCAGTGTACCGGCAAAAGTATTCCATTCACGTATCAGGTCGTCCTGTGCAAACGGATTCGCCATTTGCTGTTGCGGCCCTGCCTGTTGTTGCCCGTCACCTGTTACCTGCTCATCCTTAGTAGATAAAATCTCTTTCAGCGAAGCACCGATCCGGGGAATACGTGCCACTTTTTTGGGTGGAGTAGCCGGAGGGCCTTCCGGGATACGGTCTGCCGAGGGTGGCACCTGTGTTGTAATAGTACGTCCTCCGGGAGGAATAGCAGCCGCCTGCTGTGGCTGGTAACCAGCCTGTGGTTGTTGTACCGGGTTTCCTACAGGAGCCGGTGGTGTAGGAGGGGGCACCTGTTGTGCTCCCTGCTGGTTGCCCTGTATCGGATCGATAGTGGGACTCTTAGCGGCAGCCTCTACCGGTTGGGTAAGCTGGCAGAGCTGTATAAGGGTAAGCTCCAGCAGTAACCGTTTGTTGCGGCTTACCCGGTAGTTCAGGTCGCAGCTATTGGCCAGTTCGATGGCTTTGTATAAGAACGGGTCGGTACACTGTTGTGCCATGGTACGGTAACGCTCCTTAATGGAAGCACCTACCTCAAACAATACCAGGGTCGATTCGTCTTTGCACACCAGCAGGTCGCGGAAATGCGAGGCCAGCCCGGTAATAATATTCTGCCCGTCAAACCCTTTGCTTAATATCTCATTCAGTATTATGATGGCACTGCGTACATTACCTCCCAGTATGGCTTCGGTAAGCCTGAAATAATATTCATAATCCAATACATTCAGGTTATCGATTACTGCCTGGTAAGTAATAGTCCCGTTTGTAAAACTAACCACCTGGTCAAGTATAGATAAAGCATCCCGCATCCCCCCATCGGCTTTCTGGGCGATTACATTCAATGCCTCCGGCTCGGCGGTAGCCCCTTCGCTGGTAGCTACATACTGTAGATGTTCTACCATATCCGCTATAGAGATACGGGAAAAATCATATATCTGGCAACGCGACAGGATAGTAGGCAATACCTTATGCTTCTCGGTAGTAGCCAGTATAAAGAGCGCATGATGAGGCGGCTCCTCCAATGTTTTCAGGAACGCATTAAAAGCTGCCGGGCTCAGCATATGAACCTCGTCAATAATAAATACTTTATATTTACCGATAGCCGGCGGTATCCGTACCTGTTCGATCAGCGAGCGGATATCATCTACCGAATTATTGGAAGCAGCATCCAACTCATGTATATTATAAGAGCGCTGTTCGTTGAAAGCGTTACATGATTCACACCCGTTACAGGCTTCGCCGTCGGCAGTAGGAGTAAGGCAATTGATCGTCTTGGCAAAGATACGCGCACACGACGTTTTGCCCACTCCGCGCGGGCCACAAAACAGGTAAGCATGTGCCAGTTTGTTATTTTGTATAGCATTCTTTAAGGTAGTCGTAAGCGATCGTTGCCCCACAACACTGCGGAAGGTGGAAGGGCGGTACTTCCTTGCTGATACAATATAATTGTCCATTCTTTGCTTTTGATTAATATATCAACAAAGATACAAAACAGTTTTGAATTATCTCCGCACGCCCCGAATATATATTTAGTCGTTGCCGGCAAAGAATGGAACGATCCTGTTAGTAGGATAAATAAAAATCTCCGTGTCTCTGTGTCTCCGTGTTTATTCTTTCCTATTTTCTCCCAAATCCCAAATAATTCCCTTACTTTTGCAAAAACGTTCTATGCTTATGATCCGGTTTCTGAAACACATCTATCTTAAGTACCTGCTACCTATTTATACCAATTACCTGATGCGTATCAATAAATATGTGCTGGTTACGATTCTTTTCGCTATTATCATACTGGTAGTAGGGGATGGCAACCTGTATAACCGCAAGAAGTATAATGATAAGATCCGCTCGCTGGAGAAAGAGATCAGGCATTATGAAAAAGAGATTGAGGTGAACAGCCAGAAACTACGCGACTTTCGTACCGATAAAGAGGGCCTGGAGCGGTTTGCCCGGGAAGAATACCATATGAAGAAGCCTAACGAAGACCTGTATATTATCAAAAAATAAGATGAATCTGACAATCCGAACGATCCTGTTTAACCTCTCCGGTATCCTGCTCCTGGCCGGTGCCATTTTATACCTTACCAAACTGGCGTTAGCCCCTTACCTTTTTGCCGTAGGTGCCGCCGGGCTTACGGTCTTTTACCTTACCTACCCGGTAGGAAACCTTGACTTCCGCCATAAACGCCTGCACCGGATGAATGTACTGGCCGGCGGACTGATGGTGGCGGCTTCGGCATTGATGTTCCGCGGCCGCAACGAATGGATACTCTGTCTTACCATCTCGGCTATCCTACAGGTGTATACCTCGTTTGTGTGGAAACAGAAAACAGGCGGATAACCTATGTTTTATCGTCCGTTTACCGACATCCAGCCAAGCCTTTGCCCATAGCTTTCCGCCGCTACCGTAGCAGTTTCATCCGGGTTGTTTACCAGGAAATATCTGTCGCCGCTACCTTCATATCCGAAATTAACCTGTAAATAGTGGCAGTTAAGTTTGCCGGAAGTTATATTCCCATTCGCATCGGTGGTTTGGATTGTTGTCTCGTTTATTCCATACCCATGTACAATCCAACCGCGACTGCCGCCTGTTGCTGTCCGGGCCGGTTCCCCTTCCGGTTCGATGCCCCCATCCATACCATATGCCCTTTTTGTAATTCGATAGGTAGGATGCTTATTGCATCCGCCATATCATACAGTACTTGGCTACAGGTAAAACCAAATACATCCTGCAGGTAACCTGTAGCCTCCGGAAAATAACATTCGCTGCCATAGCAACCATATCTGGCTCCGATCCCTTCTGTTATATCATATATTAATGCGCTTATTACCTGTGCTTCCTCTTCCGTATAGGTATTCCGGTAACTAGTTAAAAAGCGTCCCCAATCGTATTTACCAGGATGGGTAAGAGGCTGTGCCCGGTAATAGGCAAGCAATTGGGCTACAGCCGTAACTGTACACCCAGTTAGGGGTCTGCCGGATGGATTTTCCGTACACGCATAAGGAAGGGCTGCATTGAAAGGATGACCCTGTCCCATTTATAAGGAAGGTGCAGCGTTTTTTCTTCCACGTTTTTTATTTCGCTGCCCCGCTGTGTATCTTTACTTACAGGAGGTACATATAAAGCCACTACCTGCCTGATGTGGTTCCTATTTTCCACATCTGTTTTACTGCTGCTATGCCTTTGCATTATTTTTTCAAGGGTAGGTTCCAATAGGGAATGGGCAGCTTGTAACAGTTGGCGGTATTGTCCGGCGGCAGCCTCCTGCGAGTAGTGCAACATCCATTGCAACCCCCGGTTATCCAGGGTATCGCTCAGGTTGCCTTCAGGTACATAGGCCATAACCACAGGCATACGGTTGTCGGCAGTTACCAGGGCAAACCCGCTGCTGTTTCCACGGGTAATTTTCATTTCGTATATTTTCAGGTTTTCTTCCGGCGGGCAAAAAGGATGTACCTCGTCCAGCCTGACCGGTTTCTCATACGCATGGGTAATTTCAATAGCCACCTCCTGTTCCCCCGGTGCCTGCACGCTGATAAAACTTCCGGTAACCTGTATCGCTTCCTCTGCCGTGAGCTGGTTATTATCGTGAAGCAGTTTCAGCGCATTCACCTCCCCGGCAGATAAACTCAGCAGCCGGGAAACATTCATATCTATATACTCATCTTCCGGCGGCAGGTAGGTACCCTGTTCTCCGCATCCGGAAAATAACACCACTGTAAGTAAGTAAACAATTTTTTCATACCTAACCATTCAATTAGCCTTATAGCTATAAAGCGCCAAATATATAAAATGTCAGGATAATATAAGTAAAAGAAAATGGGTGTTTTCCGATGAAATAGGCTGTTTTATTTACGAAAAAAGTTTATAGAAAGATAATCCGCTTTATATGAGTGGGTTTGGTGCTTCTGTTGTTAGGCGATAAAGGGCGATGGCAACCCCTCCGGACACCTGCCTGCTTCTATGCTAACGGTTTCCTGTTGGCAGACTTATGGTAAAATCAGGTAGTTTCTCTTCTTCTTAGTTATTACGCATATAAAGAGCCGCAGGCGGCCCGGTACAAACTAGTATTTTGCTGGTACTCAGCAATTCCTGGCTGTATTGTTGTTATACATACATTATTATCCCCTTTTATTATTGTAGTAAGTACAATACTTAAACATAAGATAAATAAGTTGTTATGTGGAGCTATTTTTCCTTATTATTATTTGTCGGATTAAATTATTTGTTATATTTGCCCTGTATTTAACCCTAATATTATGAACACACAGCAAGGAAATAAGAAGATGTTACATCCACATGTATCGGTGGATTGTGTATTACTTGGTATTAGTAACGACCAACTTTGTGTATTACTGGTAGAACGCCATATGTCTGACAGTGATAAAAAAGAATACAAATTACCGGGAAGCCTGATATACGACCAGGAGGATATCGACGATGCCGCCCACCGGGTACTTACCGAGGCTACCGGGCTGAAACGGGTATGGCTGAAACAGTTCCGTGCTTTCGGATCGCCCACCCGCACCAGTAACGTAGAAGATATGCAATGGTTGCAGAACGCCATGAAGCTGAAAATAGGCCGCCTTATCACAGTTACCTACCTGGCTTTATGTAAGATTGGGCGTCATCGCCCACTGGCGGATAAGTCAGATTCCATGATCTGGTGTCCGGTAAATAAACTCCCCCGCTTACCTTTTGACCATCCACAGATTGTAGCAGCCGCAGTAGAAGAGATCCGTACCTGGGTGGAGATAGAGCCCAGTATCATTTTTAATTACCTGCCTGCCAAGTTTACAGCCCACAAGCTACGCAGAACCTACGAAGTAATCTACGACCGTGAACTGGATGTACGCAACTTCCATAAAAAGATGAATGCACTCGAATATATTGTAAAGACCGACGAAATGGAACAGGGAGTTACCCACCGTGCTGCCCGTTTTTACCGCTTCGATAAAGTAAAATACAACCAGCAACGTTCGAAATTTAATAAGAATTAAACCATACAATTATGTGTCTATTAGGATGTGACATCGGAAGCTCATCCGTAAAAGTTTCCCTTGTCGACGCCGGAACCGGCAAAACACTCAGTTCGGACTTTTACCCCAGGGAAGAAGCCCCTATCAAAGCCGTACGGCCGGGATGGGCAGAACAAGACCCGGCCAGTTGGTGGGAATACCTTAAAATGGCGCTGAAAGGGGCGCTGGAAAAAGCAGGCGTGCAGGGAACAGCTATCCGTGCCATCGGCATCTCTTACCAGATGCATGGATTGGTAGTAGTAGATAAAAAACTTGCCGTATTGCGCCCCTCCATTATCTGGTGCGATAGCCGCGCGGTACCCTATGGCGAACGGGCCTTTAAAAAGCTGGGCGAGGAGTATTGCCTGTCCCACCTGCTCAACTCGCCGGGCAACTTTACTGCCGCTAAACTGGCGTGGGTAAAAGAGAATGAACCCCAGCTATTCCGTTCCATATACAAATTTATGTTGCCGGGCGATTACATTGCCATGCGCCTTACGGGCGAGCCGGTAACAACCATATCCGGTTTATCGGAAGGTATTTTCTGGGACTTCAAAAATAACAGGGTCTCCGAAGAAGTGATGGACTATTTTGGCTTCGACCCCGGGCTGATCTCTACTATCCGTCCCACTTTTGGCGAACAAGGCGAGGTTACTGCCGCCGTTGCTGCCGAACTGGGATTGAAAAAAGGTACACCGGTTACTTACCGTGCAGGCGACCAACCCAACAATGCCCTTTCACTCAATGTATTGAATCCGGGTGAAATCGCTGCTACTGGTGGAACCTCAGGAGTTGTATATGGTGTGAATGGAAGTGTGAATTACGATACCCTTTCGCGGGTAAACACCTTCGCCCACGTAAACCACACGGCCGGCCAGACCCGCCTGGGAGTATTGCTTTGTATCAATGGGACAGGTATCCTCAACTCGTGGGTAAAACGCAATGTAGCCCCCGAAGGCATCAGCTATCCCGGGCTGAATCAACTCGCTGAAACAGTTGAGATCGGAGCAGAAGGATTATCCATCCTCCCGTTTGGCAACGGTGCCGAGCGTATGCTGCAAAACCGCCCGGCCAACTGCTCTATCGAGGGGCTCAACTTTAATATACATACCAAAGCCCATATTGCCCGTGCGGCCCAGGAGGGCATCGTATTCTCTTTCAAATATGGCATGGATATTATGCGCGACATGGGTATCGATATCCGTATAATCCGGGCAGGCCATGCCAATATGTTCCTCAGCCCTGTATTCCGCGAAGCATTGGCCGGAGTAACTGGTGCCGTGATTGAACTTTACGATACCAATGGCGCCGTAGGAGCTGCCAAAGGTGCAGGCATAGGCGCAGGGATTTATCAAACGACTGCCGAAGCATTCGAATCGCTCGAAAAAACCAACGTAATCGAACCCGATGCCTTCAAGGCTGATAAATACTGTGCAGCCTACAGCAACTGGAAAGAACGGCTGGACAAATTGCTGGAAGATTGATTATCAATAAATATAATCCAAACCGAATAAAATTATAACTTATTTAAACTAATTGTAATATGAGCTTTTTTAAAGGTGAAAAAGAATTCTTTCCCGGAATCGGAAAGATCGAATTTGAAGGACGTGAGTCAAAAAACCCACTGGCATTCCACTATTATGATGAGAACAAAGTAGTTATGGGTAAAACACTGAAAGACCACCTGCGTTTTTCAATGGCTTACTGGCATACCCTGTGCGCACAAGGTACCGACCCTTTCGGTGGCGACACCATCGACTTCCCCTGGAATGCCGCCCCCGACCGTATCTCGCGTGCCAAATATAAGATGGATGCAGCGTTTGAGTTTATGACCAAATGCAATATCCCTTACTATTGCTTCCACGATGTGGATGTAATCGAAGAGGCTCCCACACTGGCTGAATTCGAAAACGAGTTCCATACCATGGTAGGACATGCCCGGCAGCACCAGGATGCAACAGGCAAAAAACTGTTGTGGGCTACTGCCAATGTATTCGGCAACCGCCGCTATATGAACGGTGCAGCTACCAACCCCTATTTCCCTGCCGTAGCCTATGCCGGTACCCAGATCAAAAATGCCATTGATGCCTGTATTGCCCTGGGTGGCGAAAACTATGTATTCTGGGGTGGCCGCGAAGGATATATGAGCCTGTTGAATACCAATATGAAGCGCGAAAAAGACCATCTGGCCATGATGCTTACCATGGCGCGTGATTATGCCCGTGAAAATGGTTTCAAAGGCACCTTCCTGATCGAACCCAAACCGATGGAACCTACCAAACACCAATATGATATAGATGCGGAAACAGTAATCGGCTTCCTGCGCCATTACGGGCTGGATAAAGATTTTGCACTCAATATAGAAGTCAACCACGCCACACTGGCAGGCCATACCTTCGAACACGAATTGCAGGCCGCCGCCGATGCCGGTATGTTAGGCAGTATCGACGCCAACCGGGGCGACTACCAGAATGGCTGGGATACCGACCAGTTCCCGGTAGATATCTACGAACTTACACAAGCCTGGCTGGTAATCCTGGAAGCGGGTGGCCTGAAAGGCGGTGGTACCAACTTCGACGCCAAAACGCGCCGTAACTCTACCGACCTCGAAGATATCTTCATTGCCCATATCGGCGGTATGGATACGTTTGCCCGTGCCCTGATGTGTGCAGCCGATGTATTGGAAAACTCCAGCTACCGCAAAATGCGTACCGAAAGATATGCCAGCTTCGATAACGGCGAAGGAAAAGCCTTTGAAGATGGCAAACTTATCCTCGAAGACCTGCGTACCATCGCCCTGCGCGACGGCGAACCCAAACAAATCAGCGGAAAGCAGGAACTGTATGAAATGATCGTGAACCAATCCATCTAAAGAGTTGACAGGTAAAAGGTCTGTTAAGTCCTGTAAGGACGGTATATCCTAGCCCAGTACGCAGTGCTGGGTGGGTAGTTGATATTGAGATTTTTGAGTCCTGAAGGGACGGCATAATAGAAATTTGATCCTATGTATAAATTTGATCCTATGTATATTTTAGAAATTTGATCCTATATATATTTTATATGCCGTGCCTACAGCACTCCGGTATCATTTGATTCCTACTACTCAGGACTTTGTCCTGGGCTGGGATAGGCCGTCCTTACAGGACTTACCATACCTTTTGTCAATTTACTTACAATAAATCTAATATGAAGAACAACAGTACTTTTATTTTACGCCTTACACTGGTAGCCACCCTGGGTGGGCTCCTGTTTGGTTACGATACGGCGGTGATCTCCGGAACGGTTGAGTCACTCCGTAAATTCTTTATCGAGCCGTACGGGCTGCCACTCGACCAGGCCAATGCCCTCGAGGGCTTTGTGGTAAGTAGTGCCCTGATCGGCTGTATCCTGGGTGCTTCGTTTGCAGGCTGGATCAGCCAGCGTTACGGACGGAAGCCTACACTGATGCTGGCAGCAGTCCTTTTCCTGTTATCCGCCATAGGCTCGTCGTGGCCGGAGCTGTTTGTCGGCCTGCCGGGCAGTGGCGACCATACCTTTATGTATCCCTTTGTGGCTTACCGTATTTTAGGAGGTATCGGGGTCGGACTGGCTTCCATGGTATCGCCTATGTATATTGCCGAGGTGGCACCGGCCGACCGGCGGGGTAACCTCGTTTCCTGGAACCAGTTCGCCATCATCTTTGGTATGCTGGTGGTGTACTTTGTCAATTATACCATTGCCCTCCAGGGCGATGCCGGCTGGTTGCATGCCATCGGCTGGCGCTGGATGTTCGCTTCCGAAACGATACCGGCCCTCTTGTTCTTTACCTTCCTGCTGTTTGTACCTGAAACTCCGCGTTACCTGGTGATGCGTGGGAAAACAGAAAAAGCCCTCGGAATATTAAACCGCCTTGTAGGTAAAGAAACCGCACAAAAGGAACTGGCCGATATCCGGGAGAGCTTTAAAGAAAAATCACCCTCCATGCGTCCCTATTTTACCTTTATGGGCACCTGGCTAGCCCTGTTTGTGCTTGTATATGGGTTGCTGGAGTTGCTGGGTAATACCAACGCGCTGGAGATAGCCCTGATCGGTAGCTTCATTGTCTCCCTGCTGTTCCCGGTCCGCTCGTTTGGGATCAGGATCATCCTGGTGGGTATCCTGCTGTCCGGCTTCCAGCAGTTTGTAGGGATTAACGTCGTTTTGTATTATGCGCCCGAAATATTCAAAACCATGGGGTCGGCTACCGATGCCGCTTTGTTGCAGCAGATTGTAGTAGGAGCGGTTAACCTTTCCTTTACCGTGCTGGCTATTTTTACGGTTGATAAGTTTGGCCGCCGCCCGCTGATGATTATCGGTGCCCTGATCATGGCCGTAGCGATGATTATATTAGGTACTACCTTCTATACCCATTCGGTAGGTGTCGGCTCGCTCATCTGTATGCTGGTGTATACCGCCGGTTTTGCCATGTCGTGGGGACCTGTATGCTGGGTGTTGCTGTCGGAGATTTTCCCGAACTCTATCCGCTCTACCGTGATGAGTATTGCAGTAGCCGGGCAATGGATCGCCAACTTCCTGGTATCGTGGACATTCCCGATGCTGGATAAAAACCAGTACCTGACCGAAACCTTCAATCATGGCATGGCCTACTGGATTTATGGCCTGATGGGCTTACTGGCAGCCTTCTTCGTATGGAAGTGTGTACCCGAAACAAAAGGCATGACCCTGGAACAGATGGAGCAATACTGGAAGAAGAAATAATGGACCCCTTAGTCCTGCAAAGACGGCCTATCCTAGCCCAGAGCGCCAACCATGGGCTAGGATAGGCCGTCTTTGCAGGACTAAGGGAAAGAATTTAACAGCCTTATCCGCAGGCGGGGAATATTTTGCTTATATCTTTTCTATTAACTTGCCTTCTGCAAATCTTTAATTAACAAATCTTAAAACCTCTTCCGCCGAATCAACAATAAATGAGGCTCCGTTCTTTTCCAGCTCTTTACGCGGACGGAACCCCCAGGTTACCCCAACCGAAGTTACGCCGGCATTCCCGGCGGTTTGCATATCTACTCCCGAATCGCCTACATACAAAGTATCTTCTTTGGCAACCACTGCCGTGTGCAGGATCTCATACACGATCGAAGGATCGGGCTTTACGGCAATACCCTCCCGTTGTCCCAACACTTCTGTAAAGGTAAAACCGGCAAAATAATGCTTTACCAGCCTCTCGGTAGCGGCCTGGTACTTGTTTGAAGCTACAGCCAGCAAAATGCTTTTTTTCTGTAATGCCTCTAATAATGAAGTAATCCCCGGATAAGGTGCTGTAGCGTCCATATTATGATCGTTGTAATAGGGGATAAAGTAACTGCGTACCTTTTGTATATGCTCTTCTGTACGTGCCTCTGCCGGCAAAGCCCTTTCAAAAAGTTTATTGATACCGTTCCCTACAAATAGTTTATAATCACTTACCGGATGAATAGGAAAACCACACTGCTCCAGTGCATAGTTTGTGCTGTAAGCCAAATCAGTTACCGTATCCAGCAGGGTACCGTCCAGGTCGAAAATTACCAATTTTTTCATATCGTTCCATATTGTTTTGTACAAAGGTATGGGTAATTTACGTTATCTTTCGCCCGCCATACAACTTTTGTCTTTTTCCGGAGAATACGTTTTTGGATTTGATCCCTGATACTATATATTATCATTTTGCTTGTTTTGTTTGCTCTGTAGTCAAAAGAATCTGCAATTGTAACATGATTTTAACCTAAAAATTAGTATATTTGTAGATATTCGTTGTTTAAACTAAAGTATAACATTCATTTCCAAAACTTACCTTACTAAAGAATATGGTTAAAAATAAAGTAATCAACTCAGACTACCCTAAACTAAAAAAAGCATTTATAAACGATCTTCCCGACATTGTGAGAATGGCGGAAAAATCGGAAGATGCATCTGTCTTTAAAAAAGAACTGGTAAGCTACCTGAACGAACAGCGAACCTTAAGTGACAAGCGAAAGGAACCCGTGGATGCTGTTTTAACTTTGTTGGAAAACGAAGAAAAAGTTATCGACGAACTATCGACCGGACAAAAGCTACAGATCAACACCATCTCCTGGTTGTGGTACTTCCTTACCTCACCGGATTTCATGGAGGTTTCGCCTGATCTGCTGGCCGACCTGTACCATTTACTGAGGCAAGTTAAACAACCCTTAGCTGTCCGTCCGGACAGGAACCTGGTACGCCGGCAAATGAACCGCTGGCCCAGTAGGCTGGATAAAGAGGTAATTGCCATCCGTGAAAGAAACAAATCCAGGATCATTACCAACCTGATCCGCCGGATCGACTGGCATCATTCTCCCCAGTCCCGTTACCACTTTGAAGAGGATATGAGCTTTGAACAAAAATATAAACAGGTGGAAGTATAGTGGCAGACACCTCGTTTCCATCTGGCTATGGCGATTAAGAGTCCCAGCGAACTGAATAACTTCCTGGGTAACTCCCTGCCGGAAGATACGATGCTGCAATTGCTGAGAGCCCGGAAAAAAGGAATGCCTTTTTTTGTAACTCCTTATTATCTCTCCTTGCTTACTATTGAAAAAGAAGGTTTTGACGATGCAACCGTCCGTTCCTATATCCTTTATTCCAAAGAACTGGTAGAGACGTACGGTAATATACGTGCCTGGGAACGGGAAGACCAGGTGGAACCGGGTAAGCCGAATGCTGCCGGGTAGTTGCTGCCCGACGGACATAATATACACCGCCGCTATCCGGAGGTAGCCATTTTAATACCCGATTCGATGGGACGCGCCTGTGGCGGACTGTGTGCCTCCTGCCAGCGTATGTACGATTTCCAGAGTGAACGGCTCAATTTTGACTTTGAAGCCCTGAAGCCTAAAGAGACCTGGGAACATAAACTCCGCCGTCTGATGACCTATTTCGAAGAAGATTCACAGTTGCGGGATATCCTTATTACGGGCGGGGATGCACTGATGAGCCAAAACCCTACTTTACGCCGTATACTGGATGCCGTATACCAGATGGCCCTGCGTAAAAAGAAAGCCAATGAGCAACGCCCGGAAGGCGAAAAGTATGCCGAGTTAGTACGTGTTCGTCTGGGTAGCCGGTTACTGGCTTACCTTCCTTTACGTATAAACGATGAACTGGTGAGCATATTAAAAGATTTCAAACAAAAGGCGTCGGCCATCGGGGTAAAACAATTTATTATCCAGACGCATTTCCAGAGTCCGTTAGAAGTAACCCCGGAAGCTAAAAAAGCCATCGAAGCGATCCTTTCGGCCGGATGGATCATTACCAACCAGTTAGTTTATACAGTGGCCGCTTCGCGCAGGGGGCATACTGCCAAACTGTGCCAGGTGCTTAATTTGGTAGGGGTAATGTGTTATTATACCTTTTCGGTAAAAGGGTTTAATGAAAACTATGCCGTATTCACTCCCAATAGCCGGTTGCTTCAGGAACAATATGAGGAGAAAGTATTCGGGTATGTGCCCACGGATAAACTAGACGAGTTATACGACCTGGTACAGCAGCAACGTCCGTTAGGCAAAAAACTGGTCAGCTTCCTGAAAGAAAACCATCTTTTGTTTGCTGCTACCGACCGCAGTGTATTAAACCTGCCTGCCATCGGTAAAAGTATGACTTTCAAACTGGCGGGTATCACTGCCGAAGGGAAACGCATCCTCAAATTTGATCATGATACCGGTCGTAAGCATAGCCCGATTATCGATACCATAGGCGAAGTGTACATTGTCGAAAACAAATCGGTCGCTGCCTATTTGCGCCAGCTCCAGGCGATGGGTGAGGATATAAAGGAATACGAAACAATTTGGTATTATATCCACGGTAAAACCGAACCTTGCTTCCGTTTATATAAATATCCTACCTATCCGTTTACCATAACAGAGGAAATGACTAATATAGAGGTTGCTGTAAAATAGCCACTTCCCGGTTCCCCGCGTAGGCGGGGACCGCAAAATCACCTGCCGTTTCAACTTATAGAAATAGTTACTATCTCTCCTGATAGATCCCCATCTGCGTGGAGAATAGGTTCCTCTCCTAAAATGCGCTTAGAGCTCTCTGTTAATTATTTCAGTAGATAGAGTAGCGAAATATATCGCATAATGGATTATCTTTGTTTAATAAAACCAATAAAGAAATGATACAAAACGAAAGAGATACACGTCACGAACATGTGTTACAGGCTGTGCGCCAGATGATGACGGCCGCACGTACCGCTCCCAAAGGAAAAGGAATTGATATTATTGAAATGGCGATGGTAACCGGTAGCGATATTCAACGCCTTTCCGAAGAAACCTGGAAACTGGGGGGATCGGCATGAAATTCCTGTTTCGTGACGCTGAAAATGTATTGAATGCGGAAGCGGTGATGATTATTGGCACTGACCAGCAGGTGCAGGGACTGAACTGCGGACACTGCGGGTATGATACCTGTGCTGCCAAACCGTTTGTAGTACCTTGTACCATCAACTCGGTAGACCTGGGTATTGCAATCGGGTCGGCATGTGCCACAGCGTCAGACTGGCGCCTCGATACACGGGTTATGTTTAGTGTGGGCTGGGCGGCCCAACGGTTAGGGATGCTGGGCGATTGCAAATGTGTAATGGCCATCTCGGTAAGTGCTTCTTCCAAGAATCCGTTCTTCGACCGAAAGCCGAAAGAGAATCTGGCCCAATAAATTAATGGATAAAATTTAAATGGCAAAAGCAAAAACAGTATATGTATGTTCCGAATGTGGGAACGACTCTCCTAAATGGGTAGGTAAATGCCCGAATTGTAATGCCTGGAATACGTATGTGGAGGAGGTTGTAGTAAAGCAACCTACTAACAAACAGCCGCTACCGGGCCTGTTAAGCGGCGAGAAGCCCCGTCCGGTATTGTTACGTGATATTACTACCCAGGAGGAGGTACGCCTTGACCTGGGGAATGTTGAATTGAACCGGGTACTGGGTGGTGGATTGGTAAAAGGTTCGCTTGTCCTGATCGGTGGTGAACCGGGTATCGGTAAATCTACATTGGTATTGCAAACGGTTCTGGGATTGAAAGGTCTTAAAACTTTATATGTATCGGGTGAAGAAAGTAGCCGTCAGCTCAAACTGCGTGCCGACCGTCTTTCGTCGGAGAACCCGGATTGTTATATCCTGTGTGAAACCAACCTTGAGCAGATCTTTGCACAGGCTAACAATGTAAAGCCCGACCTGATGATTATAGATTCTATCCAGACGATGTTTACCGAGCAGGTCGAATCGTCGCCCGGAAGTGTTTCGCAGGTGCGTGAGTGTAGTGCCGCTATCCTGAAATATGCCAAAGAAACAGGTACACCGGTTTTACTGATCGGGCACATTAATAAAGAGGGAAGTATTGCTGGCCCGAAGGTGTTGGAACACATCGTCGATACTGTACTCCAGTTTGAAGGCGACCAACATTATATGTACCGTATCCTTCGCAGCATCAAAAACCGTTTCAGTAGTACGGCAGAACTGGGTATCTATGAGATGCGCCAGGCGGGACTCCGGCAGGTTAACAACCCATCGGAATTATTGCTTACCCAGAATCATGAAGGGCTAAGTGGTATATCTATTGCTGCTGCGATAGAGGGAATGCGCCCTTTCCTGATCGAGACGCAGGCATTGGTAAGTTCGGCCGTATATGGAACTCCCCAGCGGAGTGCCACGGGTCTCGACCTGAGGCGTATGAATATGTTGCTGGCCGTATTGGAAAAACGTGCCGGCTTTAAACTGGTACAGAAAGATGTATTCCTGAATATAGCAGGCGGGCTGCGGGTGAATGACCCGGCGATAGACCTGGCTGTTATCAGTGCTATTTTATCTTCCAGTCTGGACATTAGTATCGAAACAGGTATCTGTATGTGTGGTGAGGTAGGACTGTCGGGCGAGATCCGTCTGGTCAACCGCATCGAGCAACGGATCCTGGAAGCAGAAAAGTTAGGATTTAAACGTATTATTATCCCTCATAATAACCTGAAAGGTTTTGATATGGCCAAATGTGATATCCGAATCGTACAGGTAAAAAAAGTAGAAGAGGCTTTCCGCCAGTTATTCGGATAACAAACATGATAAAAGAATTCCAACTCCGCGTCCTGCCCGAACAGGCAGCCAACGAACAATCCCTTAAACAATTAGTAGTACAGGAAACAGGTGCTTCTTTACCGGAGATACAGGCTGTACGGATTATTAAACGTTCCATTGATGCGCGCCAGCGTACGATCTATATCAATTTGCGGTTGCGGGCTTATATCAATGAATTACCCGATGACGATGGCTATGCGGTGATCGACTATAAAGATGTCTCCGCTGCCTGGCCGGTAATCGTGGTAGGTGCAGGTCCGGGCGGGCTTTTTGCCGCTTTGCGCCTTATAGAGCTGAGACTGCGTCCTATCGTGGTGGAAAGAGGAAAAGATGTACGTACCCGGAAGAAAGATATAGCCCTGATCAGCCGTGAACATATGGTCAACCCGGAGTCTAATTATAGTTTCGGAGAAGGCGGGGCAGGTGCCTATTCGGATGGTAAGCTGTATACCCGTAGTAAGAAACGGGGGTCGGTAGATAAAATACTGAATATCTTCTGCCAGTTCGGAGCAAGTACCTCTATCTTATCGGATGCCCATCCCCATATTGGTACGGATAAATTACCCCGGGTGATTGAGAATATCCGTGAAAAGATCAAGGCCTGTGGCGGGGAAGTTCATTTTGAAACCCGGATGGAGTCACTGATCCTTTCCAACGGAGAGGTAAAAGGGATTGTAACTCGTACAGGTAAAACTTTCCATGGCCCTGTGGTACTGGCTACGGGACATTCGGCCCGGGATGTTTATACTTATTTACATACTAAGCAAATCCGGCTGGAAGCTAAAGGGATTGCAGTGGGAGTACGCCTGGAACATCCGCAGGAGTTGATTGATCGTATTCAGTATCACTGCCGGGAAGGGCGTGGCGACTATCTGCCGGCAGCCGAATATAGTTTTGTAACGCAGGTAAATGGGAGAGGGGTCTACTCTTTCTGTATGTGTCCGGGTGGTTTCGTGGTACCGGCAGCCAGCGGCCCGGAGCAGGTGGTAGTGAATGGTATGTCGCCTTCCAACCGGGGCTCGTGCTGGGCTAACGCGGGGATGGTGGTGGAAATCCATCCGGAAGATTTTCCTGCGTATGCCTGCCAGGGTGAATTAGCCTTGATGAAATTGCAGGAACAACTGGAAAAAGATTGCTGGCAACAAGGAGGCAGAAAACAAATTGCACCTGCCCAGCGGATGGCCGATTTTGTAAACCGCCGTAACTCTGCCGACCTGGCTGTATCTTCGTATACACCCAGTTTGCTGGCTTCTCCGTTACATTTCTGGATGCCGGAGTTTATCACTTCCCGCCTGCGTGAGGGCTTCCGTCATTTTGGAAAACTCTCCCGTGGTTTCCTTACCAATGAAGCTACCTTGATAGGGATCGAGACACGCACATCTTCGCCGGTACGTATTGTGCGTGACCGTGAAACCTGCCAGCATGTGACTCTGAAAGGACTTTTCCCCTGTGGGGAAGGTGCAGGATATGCCGGAGGGATTGTTTCGGCAGCTATTGATGGTGAACGGTGTGCCGAAGGGGTGGCCTTGCTTTATAAAAGTATGTAATTGGCATAGCTGATAACCGGGTATGCGTAAGTTCAAACGGAAACCCCATCTAACAGTGCTGGTATGGTGGTAATATATCTTCCTACTGTACCCGTATCTTTTCAATCCGTATATCTGTTTTCGGCCGGTCGTATGTATCTTTCGGTTGCGTAGCGATCAGATCTATAATATTCAATCCTTCGGTTACTTCCCCGAAAATGGTATAAGCCCCATCCAGGTGGTGGCAACCCCCTACGGTGGTATAGGCTTCCCATTGCTCCGGAGTAAATAGCAGGTGTCCGGGGGTAGCCCGTATCACGGAATCAATCCTGGCGGTGATCTCTGCGGCGCGTCTGTTGAATTCGCGTGGGTCGCTCTCTTTTAGTTCCTGTAGTTCGGGTCGTACAGGGTAATAATATTCATCCAGTGCTTTTTTACGTATATGCTGGTTTTTTGCCAGCTCCAGTGTATCCAGTTCTCCTTTCCGGTATACTTTTCCATGTACAATAAAGAATTGCGACATATCCGACTTTTTCTGTGGGTTCACATCGTCATTCTGCCGTGGAGCTGCCAGTGTTCCTTTCTTGTGGAAATAATGGCCGCGGAATTCAGGCATAATCTCTGCATTCCGGTCGCCAAAACCGCAACGGGCTCCCGGAGGGGCTGTACGCGAGTCGGGGGCACCTCCCTGGATCATAAACTCTTTGATCACACGGGTAAACAAGGTCCCGTCGAAATCGCCCCGGTTGGCGCGTTCGGTAAATGTCTTTACATGGTTGGGGACATCTTGGTATAATTGGGCTTTCATTATACCCACATTGGTAGTGATGGTAACGGTTTTCCCGGCATCCTGCGCATATAAAGCAGGGAGTACGCTGATGATAAATAAGGTTATCAGGAAATGGATTCGTTTCATGACTATAAATTATGATTTTCCGGCTAAAGATAATAAATATGTTTTTATGTTGTTTCCTGCTGTACGAATCTCAATAACATAAGGATGGCCATCTGGATAGCCCGTTGGATATTCTGTTCCCGTACTGTACCGAAGTGATAGCAGTGAGAAATCACTTTATCTTTAATGGCCGCAGCTATCCAAACTGTACCGACCGGTTTCTCAGGCGTACCTCCGGTAGGGCCGGCAATTCCTGAAGTAGCCACAGCACAATCGCAGCCAATTTCTTTGATTGCTCCCAGCGCCATCTGCTCTACCACTGGTTGGCTTACTGCACCATAGTTCTCAAGATCGGCAGGAGAAACCCCTAATGTTTTTTTCTTTACTTCGTTGCTATAAGACACAACGCCGCCATAAAAATAGGCTGAACAGCCCGGAATAGACGCCACCAGGCTGGCAATACCACCGGCTGTACAACTTTCGGCTGTACCCATGGTAAGCCCTTTTTCTTTCAGCAGTTCGCCCAGTACCTCTACCGGCGACTTATCTTCGTCGGCCAGGATATGGTCTCCCAGCTCTACATAAAGTTTCTGCTTTTGTTCTTCAATGGTATGGATTGCCTCCTGTTCGCTTTTTGCATATGCCGAGAGGCGTAAGCGGATTACAAAAGGTTGCGGGAGGTAGGCTAACTTAACGAAAGCGGGGAGGTGCTGTTCAAAGCCTGCCAATTGAATAGCTAATTTCGATTCCGTATAACCGGTTACCCAAAGGGTATGGTGGCGGATAAAAAGATCCTGTCCGAATCTCTTTTTAAGGCGGGGCATTACCCCATTCGCCATCAGCCATTTCAATTCGGAGGGTACACCAGGGAGTGAGACCAATACCTTTCCGTCCCGTTCAAACCAGGTACCGGGAGCAGTGCCCGCTTCATTGGGAATAATAGTACAATTATCCGGCACCATGGCCTGGCTACAGGTGAGTTCGTTCATCTCCCGGCCGGTTGCCTGGAAAAGCTGTTCGATGGTTTTGTATACCTCTTCGGAGAAATAGAGTGTACTGCCGAAATAGTTGCAAAGGGTACGCTTGGTGATATCGTCTTTGGTCGGGCCGATGCCGCCACTTACGATTACTACAGGAGCATGGTTAAAGGCAGCGTCAAAAGCATCACGGATCGCCTGCTTGTTATCGCCTACGGTTGTTTTCCATACTACCCGGAATCCCTCATTCCCTAACATCTCACCCAGCCAGGCTGAATTGATATCCACTACCTGGCCTATCAGTAGCTCATCGCCGATTGTTACGATCGCTGCATTCATTTCCTATTGTTTTTTGTCAGATCACTATCCGCGAGAAAGGAGCTGCATCCATCGGGCAGAAATCCTGGTCCATATATTTATAATAACCCGTAATGGCAACCATCGCAGCATTATCAGTTGTGAAGGCAAAAGGTGGGATATGTACTGTCCAGCCAAACCGGCTGGCATGGTCGAGAAACGCATCCCGTAACCCTGAATTGGCCGAAACCCCTCCGGCTACAGCTACCTCTTTGATACCCGTCTCTTTAGCAGCTTTCCGTAGTTTATTCATCAAAATATCTACTACTGTTTTTTGTAAAGAGGTGCACAGGTCGGCTTTATTCTTTTCAATAAAATCAGGATCTTCCTTTAGCTTATCACGTAAGGTATAGAGGAAAGAGGTTTTCAGTCCGCTGAAACTATAATCATAGCCCGGAATAGCAGGCTTACTGAATGTAAAAGCATCGGGGTTGCCTTCGTTGGCCAGCCGGTTTACAATAGGGCCACCCGGGTAACCCAGTCCCATTACCTTGGCACATTTGTCGAATGCTTCGCCTGCCGCATCATCAATGGTCTGGCCGATTACCTCCATATCCTTATAACTGTTTACCCGGATAATCTGCGAATTACCACCGGATACTAATAAACAAAGGAAAGGGAAAGATGGTTGCCTGCATTCGCCCGGTTCCTGCTTAATAAAATGAGCCAGTACATGTGCCTGTAAATGGTTTACCTCGATCATCGGTATCTCCAGTGAAGCGGAAAACCCTTTGGCAAAAGAGGTACCTACCAGTAAGGAACCCATCAGGCCGGGGCCACGTGTAAAAGCAATCGCACTTAATGCTGATTTATTGATGCCTGCCCGTTTGATGGCTTCAGCTACTACGGGAATTATATTTTGTTGATGCGCACGCGATGCCAGTTCGGGCACTACCCCTCCATAGGCTTCGTGTACCGCCTGGCTGGCTATTACGTTCGAAAGCATGACACCATCACGGATAACAGAAGCCGATGTATCATCACACGATGATTCTATGCCCAATATTGTTATACTCATCTTCTCTTTTTTCTGCAAAATAACAAAAACTATTGCTATATTTTGTAGATTTGTGGGTAAAATCATAGAAAAGACATAAGAGGACTCAAATACATAATCATAACCTTGCTCGTTCTGTTTTGGATTTTGTATGCAATGCCCGCTATTTTACTGAAGATACCGTTTATACAACAAAAAGTAGCCGATATTGCCACAACCGAATTGTCCGACAGACTGGGAGTACCTGTTCAGATAGGCAGTGTAAATATCGAATGGTTTAACCGCTTGGTATTGAAAGATCTGTACCTGGAGGATCAGCAGGGAGAGGTTTTGTTTGAAGCCAACCATGTGGCAGCCGGTTTTGAGATAGTACCACTGTTCCGTAAACAATTCGTTTTCACTACCGCCCGTATATTTGGTTTTTCTTTCAACCTCAAAAAACAGACGCCTGAAAGCCCACTCAACCTACAATTTGTAATAGATGCATTTGCCAGCCGGGATACGCTAAAAAAGAATCCTAATTTCGACCTGCAGTTTAATTCCGTACTCATCAGACGTGGTAATTTCAGGTTTGATATACAAAGTGAACCTGAAACCCCAGATAGGTTTAACCCTAAACATATTGCTATAAACGACTTGAGTGCCAGGCTTTCGATCCGGGCACTTACCAATGATAGCATCAATGCTGATATAAGGAGACTGAGCTTTGAAGAAACGTCGGGTGTTAATCTGGATAAAGTTTCTTTGCATGTGATTGGTAACCGGGATAGCATGGTAATAAATAATTTTGAGATCCGTATGCCGGAAACGGCCTTGAATATCTCCCGGGCTGCTGTCGGGTTGAGTGAAGTGGAAACCGGAGCTGACTTCTGGGATAGAGCATCCCTGATGCTGGATATCTCTCCTTCGGAAATCTATCTGTACGAACTGGCTCCTTTTGTACCTACCCTCCGGAATTTTACGGAGGGTATTGAACTAACGGCCGGTGCATCGGGTACACTGAATGATATCAATCTCCGGCAACTAACCCTCCGTTACAGCGACCAGATGTTCTTTACCGGTAAAATGGACCTGCGGGGGATACAACACCCGGAAGATGCCTATGTATTCGGGCAGATCAGTAAATTAGATATAACCACAGCAGGTATCAGTGGACTGGTCAATAACTTTAGTCCTAAGCCTGTCGTATTACCACCAGAGATAATGCGTCTCGGAACGATTCATTTCAATGGGGAGATCTCCGGCTTTTTCGATAACCTGGTAGCCTTCGGAGAACTATCTTCGGCTATCGGAACGGTAAAGACCGACCTTTTATTCGGACAGGATAAAGCCAAAGGAATAGCTACTTTCTTTAGTGGACAACTTTCTACTACCGGGCTGCAAATAGACTGGTTATTCCCGGCCGGAAATCCCTACGGGCGCGCCCAGTTTAACCTGAACCTGAATGCCAGCCGGCCGGAAAACGGAACCTTTTCCGAGAATGTAAATGCCATGATACAGGAGTTTGAGTTTAAAGATTACCAGTATGAAAATATTGAGCTTGCCGGAAGTTTCCGAAATAATGGTTTTAAAGGCACCATTGATGTAGACGACCCGAACGGCCAGCTCCATGCAGAGGGTATGTTCCGGAGTGAAGGAGAGCAATCTGTCTTTAATTTTAATGCACGGGTAGAGAATTTTCATCCGGATAGCCTGCACCTGCTCACTACTTATGAAGCACCGGATATTTCTTTTCTGTTAAATGCCGATTTTACCGGTAATAATATCGATAACCTGGCAGGTAACATACGGATAGATAGTTTGTGGGTTCGTACGGCACCATCGGAATTCTTTATGGAACATGTAGAGGTGGAGGCGTCGGGGCATGCCCGGCAAAGAAGCCTTACTATCTCTTCAGACCTGATCAATGGCGAGGTAACAGGTGTCTATTCATTCACCACCCTGCTACCGGGTATGATGAATACTTTCAAGGCCTATATACCTGCTTTTGTAAATGCCCGGCAACCCCGGCAGGAGGCAGAGGAAAATAATTTTACCCTCTTGTTGACCATCGAAAATACCGAAGCTCTTTCGCAAACCCTTAAACTCCCTGTCACTATTGTGAACCAGGCACGGATCACCGGGCAATATAGTAATATCTTCAACCGCTTCCGGCTGGAAGGCTACCTGCCTGCCTTCCGGATAGGAAAGTCGACTTTTGAATCGGGCTATCTTTCGGCCTCCAATCCCAACGACCGGATTGAGCTTGAACTGCGGGCCATTAACTACAATGATAAAGGATTGCGTAATTATATCAACCTAACAGCCGATGCACGTGATAATACCGTTAATTCGCTTATCGGATGGGCCAACAATAAAGAGGAACTATTTCAGGCCAGCCTCTCTACCACTACCCGGTTTATTGAGCTGGAAGGAGAGAACAACCAAAATAAACTACTTACGGAGATTACCCTGAACCCCAGTCTGCTGGTAATAAGCGACACCGCCTGGACAATCAGTCCTGCACGGGTGGATATAATGGATGGAATCGTACAGGTAGAGAATTTCAAAATAGCGAATGAAGATCAATACCTGCATATCGACGGACGGGTTTCAAAAGATCCCGGGGACATTCTTCTGCTCGACCTGAATGGAATAGAGCTAAGCTATATTTTCGATATATTGAATATTCCTGTATTACAATTCGGAGGATGGGCTACCGGTATTGTATGGGCTAATGATCTGCTGGGTAACCGGATATTGAATACGGATCTACAGATCGATAACTTCTCATTTAACCAGGTAGGGTTTGGTCGCCTGAACCTTTATAGTGAGTGGGATGATATCCAACAAGGTATTATGCTGGTAGGGAATATCTTTAAAAATGATAGTTCTTTCACAGATGTGAATGGATATATTTTTCCGGTAGGTGAACGGTCGGGGCTGGATCTCTATTTTGATGCAACCGATATTAATATTGCTTTCCTACAACCTTTTATGGATAACTTTGCACAGGATGTACAGGGAAATGGTTTTGGACAGGTACGTCTTTATGGCCCTTTCAGCGAACTGAATGTAGTAGGAAATGCGTATATACAGGATGGTGGCCTGGGTATAGAATTCCTGAACACCTATTATACCTTTTCAGATTCTGTATTCCTGTCGCCCACGGACATCCGTTTGAGGGATCTGGTAGTATATGATAGGCAGGGTAATACTGGTACGATAAATTTCATTTTTAACCATCAACACTTCCGTGATTTCGATTTTACTGCCTTTGCACGTGTGGAAAACCTGATGGTTTATGACGCTACGGCAAAACATAACCCACTGATATATGGTACAGCTTATGCCAGCGGAACAGCAGTAGTAACCGGTAATGAGCAGGTGGTAGACTTTGATATAAATATGCAGACCCGGCCCAATACGGCTGTAACAATGAACTTTATGGGTTCATCTACGGCTGCCGAATATGATTTTATCACCTTTGTCGATCGTCATTCACTGGGAGCAGATACCATAGTGACAGACTCCATACGTCCGTTCCGCCCTGGTATAACAGAAAATGGAACAGAAATACGGATGGATATTACCCTCGATCTTACCCCGGATGCCCGTGTCGACCTGATTATAGACCCAACTGCCGGTGATAAGATTACAGGAACAGGAACCGGTAACCTGCAAATCCAGTATGGTACCCGAAGTGACCTCAGGATGTATGGAAATGTAGCTATTGTAAGTGGTAATTATAACTTCAGCCTGCAACAGTTAATCCATAAAGATTTTGTTATACGTGAAGGAAGTACGGTCGATTTCCGGGGTGATCCTTATAATGCTACCATGGATATTGAGGCAATCTACCGGCTTACAGCGAATCTGACTGACCTCGATAATTCTATCTATACGTATAGTAACCGTACATCGGTACCGGTTAACTGTGTGCTCCGGCTGGAAGGTGTATTACAACGTCCGGAAATATCTTTCGATATAGAGCTTCCCGGCTCGGACAGTGAGCTGGAACGGCAGGTAAGAAGCCTGATTGATACGGAAGAGATGATGATCCGCCAGGTTGCATATCTGCTACTGCTTAATAAATTCTATACGTCTGATTATTTTCAGTCTGATATGAAATCGAATAATGAACTGGGAGCTGCTGCCTCATCTGCACTCTCATCACAGTTGTCAAGTATTATCAATAGCATAACCGATGTGGTACAGATTGGCACAAATATCCGTCCAGGACAAGAGGGTATGTATGAAACCGAATATGAACTGCTGCTTTCCAGCCAGTTACTCAACAACCGGCTATTGTTCAATGGTAATTTTGGCTATAAGAATATTTTAGGACAAACGGCACAGACCGGATTTGTCGGTGAATTCGACCTTGAGTATCTGTTAATACCCAGTGGTGAGATCCGCCTGAAGGCTTATAACCATGCCAATAATACCTATGCCAACTTAAAGCAGGCATCCACCACACAAGGGGTAGGTATTGCCTATAAGAAAGATTTTACCCGCTTCGCTGATATCTTCAAGAGTAATCGCCGGTTACGCCTGTTGCCTCTTTTGCCAACCGATACCATTCCACCGGCTCCGGTAGATACGGTAGTAATAGAGGTGCCTACTCCCTGAATAGATTATTGACGGCTGTTTCGTAGGCAGGCAATGTTTATGCTTTGAGTATCTTTTTCCGTAGCTTCTTATCTGCATCAGGCAGGAGATAATCCCACAAAGAACGCAGTTTGCCCAGCAGCTGGTGTTCACCTCCCTCTAATCGTTTCCTGTATTTCTCTGTCAAAAGGGAATGGAATTGTATTACTTTAGAACGTTTCTCCTGTTCGCTGAGTGGTTGACCGTTTTTATATTCGGCTGCCAGCCATGGGTGGGCAAGCAAACCTCGTCCGATCATCATTCCTTTTAATTTTGGAAAGCGGGTAGTCACGGTTGTAATATCCTGGATAGATAGCAGATCGCCATTATAAAAAAGAGGATGGATACAGTCCCGGGAGAATACTTCGAATGTATCCGGATCGGTAGTCTCTTTATATTGCTGTTTACCTATCCGGGGATGTAAGGCTGCATGTTCCAGGGGCAGTTGGTTAAGTGCCGGCAGGAGAGCCAGGCATTCTTCCGGTATCTCCCATCCTAAGCGGAGTTTTACTGAAAACCGGAGTTGCGAGAATTCGGCTATTGTTTCCATTAATTTAGCCACTTCGCCGGAATAAGGTAATAGACCAGCTCCCCGGTGTAGTTTAACCTGCAATGGAAAAGGACAACCCAGGTTGATATCAGCCCGGGTATATCCCTGTTCAGCAAATAGAGCAGCAATGGTACGTAATTCTTCCGGTGTGGCTGCAATTAGCTGTGGAACAAATAGGATTTCCCGGTTGCCCGGATTGGTAATATCTTTTATATCTTTCCTATGCAACTGACCCTTCTCGAGGTGGACGAAAGGAGAGTAGTAACTGTCTATGCCACCGAATACCTGGGCATGTACTTCACGGTAAATTGCATCCGTGTAGCCTTGTAAGAGTGCAAAATGAATAGGATAATTCATGGAAATAACTGAGTAAATATAGTGTATAATCGTTGTTTGGCTACTTCAAAGTCTTGTGTAGCTTTTAGCTCCTGAGCCAGCGAAGTCACTCCTTTGTCTGTAAATCCACATGGATTGATCAGGGAATAATAAGTAAGGTCGGTATTGATATTGAGTGCAAAGCCGTGCATGGTAACAAAACGACTACTTTTTACACCAATTGCACAGATCTTGTGGGCTTTATCCGGTTGGGCCGGGTCGATCCATACACCGGTAGCCCCTTTCAGCCGTTCTCCTTTGATAGCATACAAGGCCAGGAAACGGATAATACCCTCTTCCAACCTTTCAATATACTCTCTAAGGCCGATTTGCCAGTGTTCCAGGTCAAAAACAGGATAACCGGTAATCTGCCCCGGTCCATGATAAGTGATATCACCTCCCCGGTTGACCGAATAGAAAGAGATGCCCCGGGCATACAGCCATTCTTCCGGAATCAACAGGTTAGAACTTTGTCCGCTTTTCCCAAGGGTTAGAACCGGTTCATGCTCGCAGAAAAAAAGATAATTACAGGTTGGATTTCCCTCTTTTTTATCCTGTAAGACCTTTTCAAAAGCCTGGGTCTGCATCTCCAATGCCTTCCCGTAAGCGATTTGTCCGAGATTATGGTAGATAAAAGTTGTCATATATATATTACTTCTTTTATATTACTTCTTTCTGAAAACATAGGACTTTTTTGGAAAAACGCAAAACTTTTCCCAGTGAAAGTTCTGAATAGCTGGAAAGTTATTCCAGAGGAATCCTCCATTTTTATTTTTCTTTATTCCCGGATACAGGTGCGGTACCGTATCCCATAGGGATCTGCTCTAATTTCCCCATCAGCGAAAGGATTTGCCCTTGTCGTTTCAGCATATAGGCTGATGGTTTGGCAGAATTATAACGGCGTGGATTGGGTAGGGTTGCAGCGATCAGCGCTGCCTCAGCAGGTGTAAGTTTACTGGCCGGCTTCTTGAAATGTAGCTGTGCTACGGCCTCCGCCCCATAGATCCCGTCGCCCATCTCAATAGAGTTCAGGTATACCTCCATGATCCGCTCTTTACTCCACAACAGTTCGATCAGGAAGGTGAAATATACCTCTAATCCTTTGCGAACATAATTTTTACCGGGCCATAGGAATACATTCTTAGCTGTTTGTTGGGAAATCGTGCTGGCACCCCGTATGCGTTTTCCTTTTTCGGCCTCTTCCCGTGCTTTTTTAATCTGGTCCATATCAAAACCCTTATGGGTAAGGAACAGGTTATCTTCCGAAGCAACCACAGCCTGTACCAATGGTTGGGCTATTGCTGAAAGCGGTACCCACTGGTGGTCTATTACAGCTTTCCGGTCTGCTTTGATCTGTTCATACACCCGTATAAACATCAATAGAGTATAGTATACGGGAACAAATTTATAAAGCACCACCATTCCTATACTAAATAGAAAAAGAAACAGGATAAGATTCCTGATCCATTTCAGAAGTTGTTTAAGTATGACCATTCAATAAACTTTATTTGTATAAAGCATCGGACAAAGATACAATTGAGCAGGAATTATTACACTGTATAACTATTTATTCGAAGATAGACAGGATCGGCCGTGCAATCCATACCTGTGGTTGTTCTACCTTAAGCATGTAGGCCAGTGTGCCTGCTATATCGTATATCATAGTACTTTCAGGGATATAGAACCCTTTCTTAATACCTTTTCCATAAAATACAATCGGTGTTTCCATTTCTTTCAGGGTTTTGCTGCCATGCCCTTTATCGATACCACCGTGGTCGGATACCACCACAATAACTGTTTCATCCATTATACCGGCCTCTTCAACAGCCTGTACAAGCTGTGCCAGGCAGCCATCCAGGTGGGTAAGCATATCGAAATACGCTTTCGACTCCCAGCCGTGGCCGTGACCAGTTCCATCCGGTTTATCAAACAGTACAGCACACAGGTTAGGTTTATTTGCTTTAATATATTCCACAGCCGGAAGAGTACATCCATAGGGATTCTCTTCATTCATCGAAACCTGCTGGCAGTAGCTCATGGCCAAGGTATCTACCAGATACTTCAAGCCTTCCCATTCGTAGAAATAGCCAATCTCAGCATCGGGTGTTTTATCGCGGTACAAACCATATATATTGGGGAAACGGTTATCACTATTCACTACACGTGAAGGAATCTCCGGTGTTTGTGAACCCCATTCGGTATAACCATGTATTTCCGGGCCCGCACCCATAAACATAGAAGCCCAGTTTACGGCACTAGACGAAGGTAATACGGAACGATTTTCCAATGTGTAGGCTCCCTCTACCATCAATCTACGTAAGGTGGGCATCTCAGCCCCATGGGTAACCGAATAGGCACTGAACCCGTCGAACCCTACAATAATAATATGTTTGGGAGGGTTAATCGTGTTTGTATCCTGTTTACAGCAGCAGGCAGCCATACCTATAGTCAGCAAAGCCATACTGATCAAAGCAAAATGTTTTTTCATTGCAATTTAAATTTTGAGTTAATAACTAGTATTTTAGGATCTGAAAGTTTAGTACGTATTAGTCTTTTGCCAGCTTCTGAATAACAAAATGCCGGATCAGGTTTGCTGTATCTTCTTCTCCCAATACCGATACATCTATCGACATATTATAGGAAGATGATTTACCCCACTCTTTATTGGTAAAATAATTATAATAAGATGCGCGTGATTTATCTGTTTTGACCATCAGGTCTTTTGCCTGCTCGACTGACAGGATTGGGTCGTGTTGAATAATAGACTGGATACGGTTCTCTGTGGAATTATGTATAAATACACTTATGCAATGAGGGTTATCCCGAAGAATATAATCGGCACAACGACCTATAATGATACAGGATTCATTTTCAGCCAGTTTCCTGATTGCATCACTCTGGAATTTGAAAAGGCCATCATTCGATAATAAGTCGGTATAGGGGGTAAACATTCCTCCCATATGCAAATATCTCATAGAAAAAGTGTAGGCTAACCCGCTGGAAGCCTGCTCGTCGGCCCGTTCAAAAAACTCCTGGCTAAGTCCGCTTTCTTTGGCTGCGACTGCCATTAACTCTTTATCATAGTATCCGATGCCCATTTTGGTGGCCAACAATTTACCAACAGCACGGCCGCCGCTTCCAAACTGCCTTCCGATGGCTATAATGATTCTCTTTTTCATATTCCAGGTTATATAAAGTAGATGTAAAGATAAATAATTTTTATTTGTAACCCAATTCTTTGAACTTGCAGAACTGTTGTACCATAACAATCGCTGTGATAACAGCTGCCACCGTATCGGCAACCGGTATACTTACCCATATGCCGAAGGTTCCCCAGAAATGAGGGAAGATGATGAGGCCCGGTATCAGGAAAATAAGTTGCCGGGTAAGCGAAAGGAATATGGCTTTCTTAGACATCCCGATAGATACAAAGAAGTTGGTGGAAACCATCTGGAAACCTACAATCGGAAATACGGCAAAAACGATATGGATACCATATACAGTCTCCCTGATCAGATCGGAGTCGATTGTAAACAGTTTGACAATATAAGAGGGAAAAATATTACAAACCAGAAAGCCGAAAGTCGAGATACCTACACCCCACAACATGGTAAGTTTAGTTACTTCTGTTACCCGTTTGAACTGGTGGGCACCAAAATTATATCCGGCTATCGGTTGCATCCCCTGGTTAAAGCCCATAATAATCATTATAAACAGGAATACAATCCGGTTTACGATCCCATAAGCTCCTACTGCAATATCACCTCCGTAAGTTATTAGTTCACGGTTAATAAGGATCACGACCAGACAGGAACAAAGGTTCATCAGGAAAGGAGAAAGCCCGATCGATAATATCCTCCGTGCAATCTTCCATCGGAGATGGTAGATTTCCCATTTTAAATAAATAAGCCGTTTGGGATTGGAAAAGTGGATGAGCTGTCCGGTCAGCGAAATTACCTGTGAAATTACCGTTGCTATAGCCGATCCTTTAATACCCCAACCCAGCCAGAAAATAAATACAGGATTAAGGATACAGTTAATCACCACTGAGGCCAGGGTCACATACATTGCCAGGGTAGGAAAACCGGCCGACCGGAGTACGGCATTTAGCCCCAGGTAGAGATGGGTAATTACATTTCCTAATAAAATGATTTGCATATAATCCCGCGCATATGAGATCGTATTATCACTTGCTCCGAAAAAATAGAGTACGGGATCCAGGAATATATAAAATACAATTGTGAAAGCTATTCCGATAAGCAGGTTTAACAAAACCACATTTTTCAGTACATTATTTGCATCCTCATAGTCCTGTTGTCCCAATTTAACAGAAATCATGGTAGAAGCTCCTGCACCTACCAGCGACCCAAAAGCTGCCGCCAGGTTCATTAAAGGAAAAGTCAGGGTAAGCCCTGAGATAGCCAGTGGTCCAACACCATGTCCGATAAAAATACTATCCGCCATATTGTATAGGGAGGAGGCGGTCATTGCAATAATAGCGGGAATTACATATTGCTTTAATAACTTTTTGATAGGTTCGGTATCCAGAATCGTTAATGCATTTTTTGTTGTCATAAATTTGTTATTTCATTAAGAGATAGATGCACTGTGATAGATAATCTGATAAGTATATTCCCCTTCCATGACAATAAAGGTATATTAATAACAATTAATTTATACCTTTGTTGTCCGTTAATTATTTCTAAAAATGGCAGAAAATCTTATTATTCAAGCAGGTAACAAAGAAGAAAAATATCAGTCTTTACTACCTCAACTCGGGGCACTGGTAGCAGGTAAGGCTGATCCTGTAGCTAATCTAGCAAATGTAGCAGCCGCTTTAAAACAAACTTTTGGTTTCTTCTGGGTAGGGTTCTATCTGGTAAAAGAAGAACAATTGGTTTTGGGTCCTTTCCAGGGCCCTGTTGCCTGTACCCGTATCCGTTACGGAAGAGGTGTTTGCGGTACAGCCTGGAAGGAAAAGCAAACTCTCGTTGTACCAGATGTCGATCAGTTTTCCGGACACATTGCCTGTAGTTCCGATTCTAAATCGGAGATTGTTGTACCTATCCTGAAAGAGGATACAATCATAGGTGTATTAGATGTTGATAGCGATACCCTCAACAGCTTCAACGAGACAGATGCTCTTTACCTTCAAAAAATATGCGAATTAATAGCATCATTTCTCTGAATTAAAAACCTAACCTAAACCATAAAAGTAAAAAGCCTCAATGCCCCACGAAGGTGGCAGGGTTGTTAAGTTCTCTCTCGTAGTCCTGCAAGGACGGTATATCCTAGCCCAGGGCGCCAGCCCTGGGCTATAAGGAGTAAATAAAGAGAGTCCTGTAAGGACGACATAATAAAATAACCATTAATCAATAGCTTGTAAATTATGCCGTCCTTACAGGACTTATGGAGGATAGTAAATCTTAACCCAGCACTGCGTACCGGGCTGGGATATACCGTCCTTGCAGGACTATAAATGCAAGAGAATTTAATAGCCCTGCGTGTAGGCCGTGAATTAACTATTTCTTATTAATATCAGGTAATAACCAGGTAACCAATCCCAGCAAAGGCATGTAGGCACAGACATTATATACAGCCTCAATACCGTAATTATCGGCCATTTTACCCAGGATGGCCGATGCAATACCAGCTACCCCAAAAGCAAATCCGAAGAATAATCCTGATACCAATCCTACCTTATAAGGTAATAATTCCTGCGCATATACCACAATGGCCGGAAAAGCAGAAGCCAGGATCAGCCCTACACAAAAGGTAAGTGCGGCGGTCAGGAATAGGCTGTTTACATGCGGCATCAGTAGAGTAAAAGGTGCTGCTCCGAGAATAGAACCCCAGATTACATACTTACGTCCGACCTTATCTCCCAGCGGACCTCCCACCATGGTTCCGATAGCTGTCGCTATGAGGAATACAAAGAGGTAAATCTGCGAAGCCTGTACACTTACTCCGAACTTTTCGATCAAATAAAAAGTATAATAGCTGGTCAGGCTGGCAGTATAAATATATTTTGAGAAAATCAATAATAATAAGATTGTGATTGAAAAAACAACTTTAGACGTTGATAATCCACTTCCCTTATGCTCATTGCCGGAAACAGGTATATCTTTCATGCGTAATAATTGCTTTTTGTACCATTGTCCGATTGGCATCATTACCAGTATGGCAATAAAAGCCAGTATTGAGAAGAATGCAATATTTTCCCTCCCATAGGGAGCCACCAATAACGCTACCAGTAGTGGTCCTAACGAACCTCCCAGATTACCGCCTACCTGAAAAAGTGATTGTGCCAGTCCACGCTTTCCTCCGGATGCCAATGAGGTTAGCCGGGAGGCTTCCGGATGGAATACAGAGGAACCTATCCCTACCAGGGCGACCGATAGAAGTACCCATGCCAATGAATGCGCAAACGCAAGACTTACCAGTCCCACCAAGGTAAATCCCATTCCCATAGGTAATGACCAGGCTACCGGCCGTTTATCAAAATAGAGGCCGGTAAGTGGCTGCAATACAGATGCTGCCATCTGGTAAACCAGGGTAATTAATCCAATCTGGGCAAAGCTGATGCCCAGATCATCTTTAATCAAAGGATAAGCGGCCGAAATAATCGACTGTAATGCATCATTCATACAATGTGTAATACTGAGCGCAACCAGTATGCGGAAAGTGATCCCCGTAGGATTATATAGAGTAGTATCCTGTTTCATAACTTTTTTACATTGGGGTGCAAAGGTACATCAATTTTGTTTTCAATGTTTCATGTGAGCGCTTTTTTAGTATGGAAGTTTTGGAAGAGCTGGTATGTAAAGGAGAAACAAGAAGTCATTACAAATAAAAACTATGTTTTTTAGTCTGTTTGATTATGTTATAAAACATGCTGTGGTTAAATAATGTTAATCAGCCGCATTTTTCTTCTTCAATTATATGTTGTATAACATAGAAAGTCCTATATTTGCATTATATTTTTCATGGTATTAGATTTAAGGTTAATAATGAAGATTGGTTGTCGTGAGACAACCATTTTTTACTCTATACGGAGCTAAAATGCCATAAGCAAAAGACCATCAGCTAATTGACAGTTACCTTGTCAAACGGACTTCCTCCTTTTTACAAGCAGTTTTACTAAAAAACTACCCGTCTATGTAGACTTTCATGTAGACTGATTTTTTATCTATATGGACTACAAACAGAACCTATTATGCAATCGTTTTCAATTTATGTAAAACCAGAGCAACAAAGCAACAAAAAGCTATTTAAACTTCATTTGATTTTTTACAAGAAGGGGTACGCAAGAGTACAAAAAGTTTTAGGTATTGAAGGTAAATTTACTCACTGGGATGAAAAACAGAAAATTCCTGAGTAAAGATCCAGAGGCGACAAAGAAAAATGCAGAGATTGCGACAGAGATTAGCAAATATACTGAGGTTGGTAATCTCTGGGATAAACAAGGTAAGAACTGGTCTCCTAAAGAACTTTCCCATTATTTCGACATTGAAAAGCAATTGAAAGCTCCTGAAGTGAAGATTTTATCTATTGAGGATCTTATTCAGGAAAGGATAAATTTTCACGAATAGGAAAAGGATGGTGAATGGCGTAGTAAAAAGCAGTGAGACCAATGCTAAAAACTATAGATACTTACTGAATAGCCTTCGCAAATTCACATCTGATTATTATAAGAAGTCATTTTCTTTTTATCATTTCAAGGATATTAACGAAGAGTTTCTACATGATTTTGTGATCCATACCAAACAGTTATCTAAAAAGGTAAAAGGGAGTAAGTGGCAAGCAAAAGAGAATAATGCCGGATTACCCCATAAGCTAAGTTTATTATTGGCTGTTTGTCGGTATGCTAAGAAAAAAACATCTTTCTCTTTGATGAAACTATCTTTGAATGTGTTGAGGAGGATAAGAAAAAGCGGGAGGCTGAGTCACGGGCTGTTGCCTGGGATTATATCCAGGCTA
Source organism: Tannerellaceae bacterium (assembly GCA_021204405.1). Taxonomy (GTDB): domain Bacteria; phylum Bacteroidota; class Bacteroidia; order Bacteroidales; family Tannerellaceae; genus JAJPZJ01. Next base: position 67,180 of record JAJPZJ010000085.1, read on the forward strand.
TAGAGAATCTGGATAAAAGTGAATTTAAAGAATATGAACTTTTAGATATAGATTTATTCCTTTTTAGCTGTTATGTTGGGGGTATGTCTAACATAGATGTTTGTTATCTGAGATATTCTATGGTTTTGGGTGATCGGATTGTTTATCAAAGACAAAAAAACCAATAAAAAGGCAGAACCGTTAATTCCGAAAAAAGGGAGAATGATTATGGATAAATATAAGCATAGATCGTATCAGGATTATGTTTTCCCAGTCTTCCTTCCTAAACATACAACGGAACATCTTAAATATAATAGATCCGAGTATATTACCCTACGGGTTAATAGGACGTTGGAAAAAGTGAGAAAACTAATCAAGTGTAAAGATCCAATAAAATGGTATACAGCACGGGGGTCTTATATTACTGCTTTAGTTAATGGTGGTGAGAATATGGGGGTCGTAGCAAAACAAGCTGGAAATACGGCTGCTATTATTACAAAGCACTATTATAAGAATACTGAGCAAACCAAGAGCTTACATCGTCTGAATAAATTATTTGGATCGGATGTAAAAGCCGGGTGACAAACATTAAAAAGGGCTGACTTTCACAAGCCAGCCCTTTCTCTTTATTAACATTTCATATTATAAATATACTAACCCGAAAATAGTGATTAGTATATTTAGTTTGGTGAAAAGCTTCTTCATCAATTACTCATTTAATTTATAAAGCTGTCTTAGGTGAATTCCATATAAAATTCAGACGCTATATTAATAGCGTGTTTGTCTCTATTGTTTTTGTCATTCCATACAGATTCCGGATAAACTGTTTTAAATACCCGATATTTACCGGGGATATACGGATATAGCTCTCTATGTAAATTTAGTTTATATGTTTGGTCACTATTACTATTTACAACAGGTAAAACATCCAAACTAACAAATCCTTCAATTATAATTCTATCCCAGGATGAACCATTATAAAATTCAATATACTCGCTACCCATTATGAGTGCCTCATTGGTTTGGTTGTATATTTTATATTCTATATAAGTATCTTTCTTTTCCACAATCTCAGGAATAACCTTTATTTATATATCAGACAAAACCTTAGACAAGGTACCGCCACCATTTACCACATGCTCAACCTTACCGGATATCTTAAAGCGTACCGCAGGAGAAGAAGTGACACGATTTATAAAATCCCTTATAATTTCAGGATCATATTTTACCATTATTACCTCGACACATTTATTTTTTTTTCATCTACACTCCATGCTGATAAATATTGTACAATCGCACTCCCTGGATTTTTACCAGCAAAATAATTAATAGAATCCATGATTTGTTTCAGATATTCATTTGAATAACCCCTGATATCTATTTCAAAATTATTGCTTCCAATAATTCCGGAGATATAATCACGCATCATTACCGTATCTTCATTAGATAAATTCACCGTCAAATAGCCTTTCTCGTTTATATAGGCCCCTCTATAATTTATAGGATAAACCTCTTCTTGTATAAAATATTCATTTAACTTCAGACAATTATCAATTGCAGATAACGGTTTTTCTCCAACGCAATCTTCATCAATAGTCACTATTTCGTTTGAATTATTATGGCCATGTTTACAGCTCAATAACAAAGGTAAAATAAGCATTAGAGTAATATAGAATCTTTTCATACTATCAATATTTATAGAATATAAATATAAGAATAATTATATTGAATATAATTTTAATAGATATAAAGAACGGTTAATACTATCAAAGTATTAACCGTCTTATTTATGTATTATCTATCTAATAGTTAATACCGTGTTGTTCCAAGGGCAGCTCTAATATTATAAGGCTTAACAAAATAAGCAAGACTTAAACTCCCATGATGAATACTGGATGTGAATCTGGAATTTGTAGAACTCACATAAGTATAAACAATACCTCCACTATCTCCTTTTGCGCTTGCATAATTGGCAGAATAAAGGTCTTCTATAACAATATTATTTTCGATTGTAGAAGCATTAGACTGTTGTACAGTGCCTGAACTTAATGGAGTGGAAATTCCCTGCCGATTTACAATATTTCCAACTGCCGGCTCGACTTCCGTGGTTGATAGATAGGCACTTGTTCCCTGGATGAGATTTTCAGGAGTATAACTATAATCATATATTTCTGTGAAAGCTGCATCAGCTTTAGAATAGTTACTATATGCGTTTATATCCACAATAGCAAAAGCTACGCCATTATTGGCTTTAATACGCTCATTAACAATGCAAGCATGTCCGGAAATAACGATGCCATCACGTCCATATCTGCGTGCCCGGAAGCCAACTGAGCTTGAGCCTTTAGCATCACTTCTAATTTCTCCACCAGCATTAATACTTACTTCCCGTACAAATTCTTTTTCTTGTTTATGGTAGCGAATCGCGGGTGAGTCAATTATCAGTTTTTTGATGGCTGCGATACATTCTTCACTATTATCTTTCAGAATTACATCCACCCTGTTTTGTGCATCAGTAATACCCCATGCGACGAAATTTTGTGCAACAGGGTTTTCTTTACACTCCTGAGCTACAAAAGAATTCAATATATCCATTATCTGAGTTAAAACGCGGAATGAATATTGAGCCGGCTTAACTTCGATGTTCACATTGGCTACTGTTTGTATTACCTTTTCTTTGCCTTTTGCAAGATCATCTGTGATAAGAATAACCAGTTTTCCGTCTTCATTAATAAATGAACCTCCATAATAAGAAGGATAATCTGTAGCTACTCGTACGTCATTTGGACTAAATGAGCGAAGAAGATTAGCATAATTCTGCATTGCTTCTAATTGATGTTCGCAACATACTTCTTTAAAATCTTCCATGATGTAATTTCTAATTAGTTAAACTTATGTTAGCAAATAGAGTTAAGTGCACTTCTCTGTTTAATTCCAAATTAATACTTCATGTTATTCAGCAACCTACACTTTTGGCACTTTATTTTAAAAAAAAGAAAATATGTCAATTTTTATTATATAAAATAAATCAATATTTAATATTAGACAAACAGTCAAAATGCAATTAACTGCCTAATATATAGGAGTAAATGTGAAATAATTAAAGGCGTATTTTGTTTTTTATATTAACTAATATGATATTATATGTTTATTGTTCTGTAAATAATATTTGTTTTATTTGTGGTGTTACTGTATATTTAATTCAGAGTTTAGTGCATCTTTCTACTGTATAAAATGAAGTTTTAGATTATTTTATTTTATAGATATTTCTACAATACGTTATCCTAAATAAAATTATTGACCATGTATGAGAGAACTAAAGTGTCACTTAATATAATAGATAGCCTTATTAATGTGTATGACCTATCAGCGTATGTAGTTGACTGCGAAAAGAAAAGTTTCATCTATGTATCATCCAATGCATTATTTTTAAGCGGATATGATCGCGAAAAAGTTATTAATATAGGATATGAATTTTATTCTTATATTATTGAAAAGCAAGAGTTGGAATGGTTTTATCAAGTAAATCAGTCTGCTCAGATTTTTTTTATAATCTACCAGTGCATAAACGTTGTAAATTTGTTTTAGAGTGTGATTTCCATATCACCCATTTGAATGGCAAAAAATTAAAGTAAATCACAAAACTGTTCCTGTGTATCTGGACGATCAGGGTAAATTGAAAATAGCAGTTTGCATTCTTACTCTATCATGTTTTAAAGGGGAACTAAATGCTCTTTTGAGGAGTACCGAAAATGGAGAACATTATTGTTACTCTATTCAAGATAACACCTGGAATAAAGAAGAGGTTGAAACTCTTACAATGAAAGAGAAAATGGTTTTACAGTTAGCTGGACAGGGTTATACTAATAAAAATATAGCAGAGGAGTTATCCCTCAATATAAATACAGTAAAATTTCATAAAAAGAATATTTACCAGAAGTTGAATTCAAGTAATGGAATAGAGGCTATTATAACGGCAACCCACAGAGGTTTATTTTAAAATAAAAAAGGTTGATATTTATGGGTCAACCTCAATTTTTTATTGATTGAAACTAATTACATTTAATAGAGAAATACCTATATTTGTGTACTTGAAATAAATTTTTTCATAGTTGGAAAATCCTATTGAAATTACCCCCTTTATTCCAAAAGAAACTGGTCAGGTATTCCTGCCGAAACTGGTCCCCTAAATCCTATTGAAAGTGGCCCCTTTTAAAAAGGGTAAAAGTATTGATATAGTTTGCTGGATAATTGCATTCTTTAAACGATAATTAACAACTAAAGGATGCTTCATTATGCCTGGGTAAATTAATCAGTATGAACAAGCTACGACAAGTATTACGGCTTTACAGCCAGGAAAAGGCACCAAAATGATTGGTAGCTTACTAAAAATGTCCCGCACAACAGTAAAAAAGTATTTAATCCGTTTAAAAGAATCCGGGTTAAATATAGAAGAAGTATTAGAGCTTAGTGATAAAGACTTATCAGATCTTCTTCAGGAGAAATCCGAAGAAGTAATCAATGAACGTCAGATACAATTAGAAAAACTTCTACCTGTTTACTGTAAACGTCTCAAACGTAAAGGTGTCACCCGTGAGATGCTCTATCGTGAGTACAAAGAAAAGTATCCTGCAGGCTATAGCCGCTCTCGTTTTTGTGATTATTTAATGAAGCATCAGGTGGCCAACAGTGCAGTTATGCACCTGGAGCATAAAGCCGGAGATAAATTATTTATAGATTTTGCAGGTAAAAAACTAAGTATAGTAGACCCCAGCAGTGGTGAAGTTACTTCGGTTGAAGTTTTTGTTGCAATTCTTCCCTGCAGTCAATTAACCTATGTAGAAGCTGTAATGAGTCAAAAGAAAGAAGACCTTATCTTAGCCTGTGAACATACCCTACAATACATCGAAGGAGTTCCACAGGTTATTGTTCCGGATAATCTTCGTGCTGCAGTTACCAAGAGTAGTAAATATGAAGCAGTCATAAATGAAGACTTTGCTGATTTTGCAGACCATTACGGGTGTAGTGTAATCCCCACCCGTGCTTACCGTCCCCGTGATAAAGCATTAGTAGAGGGAGCTGTTAAACTTATTTATCGCAGTATTTATTTACGCCTGGAAGAACGCATATTCCATGATCTGAACACCTTAAATGCCGCCATAAGGGTAGCATTAGAGGTGCATAATAATGCACCTTTCTCTGGCCGTAGCTATAGCCGGCGTGACCAATTTGAAGAAATAGAGCGCATGACTTTAGGAAAATTAAATCCCATCCGTTATGAGTTAAAAAAGCAATGCGTAGTTACGGTTATGAAAAATGGACATGTAAGACTATCTGAAGATGCCCATTATTATAGTGTTCCCTGTAAGCATATAGGTAAAAGAGTAAAATTACTTTATACCTCCACTTTAGTTGAAGTTTACTTCCGTTATGAAAAGATAGCCGAACATGCCCGTTCTTATAGTCGTTTCCGCTATACCACAGATCAGGATCACCTGGCCTCCCATCATCGGGCCTATACCGAAATGGAGTGCAGAAAAGTTTATCCAGGAGGCTGCCTCTATCCATCCTGATGTGGGAGAATATATAACTAAAGTGATAGAGAAAAAAGCCTATCCTGAACAAGCATATAAATCGGTACAAGGCATCCTTTCTTTTACCCGCAGAGTCGGAGAGAAACGTTTAATTTAATGATTATCCGCATAATGTCCGTTGATTTATTGAACATCATATGAA
>JAJPZJ010000082.1 GCA_021204405.1 Tannerellaceae bacterium
TCATATGATGTTCAATAAATCAACGGACATTATGCGGATAATCATTTTAATTAAAGAGTTAATCAGGAAATTCTCTCTTGATAAAGAAACAAAAGGACAATTAATTTTTACAACTCACGAATCAAACCTGATGGACCAGGAAATTTTCCGTCAGGACGAAATCTGGTTTGCAGAAAAAGACATCAACGGGAGCACAGACATTTACTCTTTAAGCGACTTTAAAGAACACAGCACGATCGATATACGCAAAGGCTATTTAACAGGCCGGTACGGCTCCATTCCATTCCTTGGTAATTTACAGGATCTAAACTGGCATACATATGATACTAAGTAACCGCCTTTTTACAAAAGCCGAACCAACCCGGGATGCCAAAGTGTTCTATATCTTCTGTGAAGGGAAATGCAGGGAATATGAATATTTCAACTATTTCAGGAATATAAGCAGCAAAATTAAAATCGAGGTGATACCGCCTGGTGAGGGCGCTCCCACCCCTACTAAATTATACAATATTGCCTGTAAAAAATTAATTAAAACAGCACAAAACCCCAACCCCGAATATCAACTGGTATCAGAGATAGATGAAGTATGGTTCGTTATAGATACGGATGACTGGGGTAACAAAATCACTGAGCTAAGAACTAAATCTTCCCAACAACAATGGAAGGTTGCTCAAAGTAATCCCTGTTTCGAGGTATGGCTGTATTACCATATCCATAAAGAAAAGGCTGCTTTCGAGGGAATGCACATATCAAAAAAAATGGAAGACATTTGTAAATCAATCTGTTCCCGGAGGATTCGACGCCCGGAAACATTCCATCTATATCGGAGAAGCTATTACAAATACAAAGAAGAACCACTACATCACAGCAGACAATAACCCTGATACAGGATGCTCTGAAGTGTTCCTGTTAGTAGAGAGCTTCTATCCTTTTGTACAACCAATGGTCGAAAATGTATTGAAACAACTAAGGTGTGTAGCCATACACCGGCTACACACCTTAGTTTACTATATTAGTCCTCTTCCTCCTGTATCCGGCAGGAGTAACACCTTTCGGGCAGCTCCTCCCGCAGGTGGCAACAAGGGGGTATGTACCTTCGCCTGCGCAAACGGATAGCGCCTGCCACGGCTGTCAGAAAGGAAAAAAATGATTCGATATACTTCATTTGTTCTTTGCATTTTAAAGGTTAATCACTTCGTTTTCTGTAAGCGCCGGGTGATATCGCCGGCAATTGACACCAGGGAGTTACAATAAACCTGGCGGTCGTCGCCATTAGCTTCGCTGATATACCGGCTGGCAGCCATTTCGCGGGCGAAAGCCGCCGGCGCATAACTATACCGGGCCGCTTCGGGATAAGCCGAAACAAGCAGGCGGGCATAGTCTTTAAAACCATCTTCGGCCGTAAGGTAAGCCCGGAAAGCCATCGACTGCGCCGACAGTCTGATAACATGGCCCGGCCAATAAGCATTCTTACTGCCCGACCCGGTAATACCGAAAAAGTTGTTGTAACAAACGGCCAGCGTACTGAGCCCCCACCCCGATTCGAGCGCAGCCTGTGCCAGGATCACTACCGGGTTGAGGTTGAACAGCTCCCCCGCCTTACACGCCAGGGGATAACAGGCATCAATAAATTGTTGCTTTTTCATCCGCTTCCTCCTGCTATTAAATGGTATGCCCTTGCTGGCAATCTTCGGGAACCTTTACCACCTGTACGTTGGCATGGGTGAAAGTGGCCTCTTTACACAGCCGCTTTAAGAGTTTACCGGAACTCAGGGTGATACGCGGACGCTTCATCAGGTGCAGCGTAAACTCCTCTTCCGTCACAGCCCCATGGCTGCCACCCGTCATCCGGAAATTCCCCAGGTCGCCCATCTGTATCACATGCCCTGCCGCCAGGTCCTGGATCATGCAGGTTTCCAACCCCTGCAGGACAATAGCAATATCCCCCTTGGTGGCCGTACAATAGGAAGAGATCTCGTTGCAAAGCATGTCGAAAGTGATCCGGTTGTTGGTACACACTTTGCCATAATACTTGATTTGCCCAGCATCATCGCTAGCCAGGACTTTACGGGTTACCACTTTGTATTTTAATGCCATAATCAGTTGAATTAATCCGTTAAATCAGCCGTTCGTATGCAGCCGTGTACACTCTACAATCACTACCTTCTTATCTATCCGGCGGAAGGTTGCCTCCTCCACCACCCGTTTGAGGTATTTACCGGGTTTGAACACGATATGCCCCGTTTTCATCTGGTGGGCGGTAAACTCCTCCTCCGTTTCCGTACCTCGGCTGCCGGCCGACATACGGATCGTACCCAGTTTACCCATCTCTACCAGGTTGCCATTGTCGAGGTGGTTGCCTACCACCATCAGGAAACCATTCAGTACCAGCTCCACATCGCCACGGGTGGCCGACGAAAAGCCTGAGATCCGGTTACACAACTCATCGAAAGAGGTGGTACCCGAAGCACGTACCTGTCCGAAAAACATCTCCTCGCCGGCATGTTCGCCCGACGGGACTTTCCGTTTTACTACACTTACTGTTAACGCCATACACATTCAGTTTTTACTTGTTTGTAACTAGTGGCAAAGAGCTCTTTTTGCCTTATCGTCCGTCGTATTACAAATATACTATCGCCCCGGCCGGCCGGGGCCGCTAACGCGAATCAACGCGAACCAACGCGAATAAAAAGGAACAAAAAGGAAGGTAGGCGAACCAATGCGAAGTACATCCCAGCCCCGGCGGGTCTAACACCAGGTGATATAAGTCTTCCCGCCACAACAAATGGCAATCGAAGACCAGCCTTGACCAGCCTTAGCTAAATCCCCTCCGGTGAAAAACTAACCCTTCCCAAATTAAACCATAATATATTGTATATCTGCCCTTTATTTTGTATCTTTAAACAACATAATGCATACCTTACTTACTTTTTCTGTTTATGGATACAAACAATTTCAAAATCAGATCTTATAGTTGGCAGGAGCTGGCTATGTGTTACAATCCGGGCGTAACGCCCCTGAGTGCAGTTAAATTATTAAGCAAATGGATCAACCGCAACCCGCAGCTACGCCAGGAGCTGCACAGGACCGACTGGCATAAAGGTACACGCTTCCTCACCCCGCTACAGGTAGAGATTATTACCCGCTACCTGGGTAACCCCTGATTGCGCCCCGTTTTCGCAGGGAACCTTTTCACTTTTCGTACGGAATTTCATCCGTTTTCGCAGGAAATACCGTATCTAGTTGTACGGAAAACTTCCGTACCCGGTATTGAACTGGCAAAAGGTTATCGTAATATTTATATGATTATCCGCATAATGTCCTATTATAAATTCTGAATTTGAAGTCGGAGTTATA
>JAJPZJ010000039.1 GCA_021204405.1 Tannerellaceae bacterium
GTATCTTCCATTTCGTCGTAAATTACTTTGCCCAGTAAATCGTCTGAAGTGGGTGCTTCTTCCAGCCCGCTGATTTCAACAAACCGGAAACCATGATAGGTAAAACAGGGTTCCCATGCAAACCAACCATCCCGGGCAGGCGTGTAGATATCGGTTGCTTTTGCACTCCGTAGATTATCGCGGTAGAGTTGTTTCTCTTCGGTAAGGAGTTCGGCAAATACCATTGTAACGGGTTGATCTTTTTTGGCTTTTCCTTGTATGGCTAACCATCCTACCATATTTTGCCCCATATCTACCAGATAACTCCCTGTTGCTGTCGAAGTGACAGAGAGGGGTTTTGATTTCTTTCATAACCCGTATGTTCGGATTGCGCTGAGCGATTAATTTACCACCCGGTTCCGCTACTAAAGAGGCTTTGAACCACTCGGAGTCATTGTAACCGTTTTGATCCCATCCGGTTAACAGCCGGTAGGCATCAAACTCTTCTCCATCAAATTCATTATTAGCAATGATAGGGCCATCGGGTGTTATTTTCCAGGATTCATCGGAAGTAATAACCTGTATCCGGCCGTTTGTATCCTCTATTTCCAGTTGCATTAATAGTTTCGGGAAGCCAAAATTACGTACCTGTCCGGTTCGCATGGTAAAGTAGCATCCGTTTCCCAAAATAACACCTACTGTATTTTTCCCACTTGTCAGCAGGTCAGTTACATCATAGATATTGTAATTGACCTGTTTGGTATAATCGGTAGCCGTTGGAGCAAAAACATCCGCACCTACTTTCCAGCCATTGAGGTAGCATTCATAAAAACCCAGGCCGGTTATATACAGCCGCGCCTTTTTAATAGCGGGAACCTCAAATTCTTTTCTTAAATACCGGGCGGCCAAACGAGTCTCACCCAGTAACTGGTCGCTCTCATTATAGGAGTTATCCAATCCGATCCATTTGGCTTTCCATTCGGTAGCGTCCATAAAAGCCATGGTTCAGTGATTGGTTTCGCTCCACGGAGTCTCTCCTTTATTTGTCCAGGCTTTTACTTTCCAATAATAGGTCTGACGGGATTGTAAAGGCGTTCCCTCATAAGGAATAAACAGGAAGTTATCTATGTGTACTTTACCGGAGTTCCAGACATTGCCGTTTTCTTTATTTAATTCCTCCGGTGAAGTAGCAACCAGGATCTGATAAGCCGTTTGGTACACATCATTTTCCTTAGCTGTAAGTTGCCACATGAAACGGGGCTTTTCAATATCCATTCCTAATGGATTTCTCCGCATTTCAATGCGTGGGTTGCTGATCTGTAATTGGGAGGCTTTTTCAGCAGTACAAGCCAGTAGTAAACAAAAAGAAAGGAAGATGAGGTATCTCATGGTAGTAGATTTAGAAATAAACAAGGCACAAGATAAGCATAAGAAATTCCCAATAACTTCTCTTTTTGATACAAAAAATTAATAAAATGATGTTTTCTGGTTCTTAAAAGATTATTTTCTGCCGAAATCGGCCGGGATCTCTCCCCATTGGGCTGTTTCCCATTTGAGGATCCGGGTGGTGTAAGTATGGGTATTCAGCCATTTCTCTGCCCGTTCAATCAGGTCGAAGATGGGTTCATTTTCGGGTACACGTTCCAACAAGGTTTTACATTTTTTCTTTTGTACCCATATAATTGCATTGCGGCTATCGGAATAAATAGGCAGGTCACTGCCTATTTGTTTCAGGAAAGCCAGGCCGTGAACCAGGGCAAGGAATTCTCCTACATTGTTCGTTCCCTTTTTGAGGGGGCCGATATGGAAGAGTTGTTGTCCGGTTGCGGTATATACTCCACGGTATTCCATATCACCCGGATTACCGCTACAGGCAGCGTCTACGGAAAGACTTTCATTGATGGGCTTTCCGGTACCTGAAGCGCAGGCAGGCTTAGGAGTTCTGGAACCGGAAGCAGCAGGTTTGATATACTGGCTGTACCCTTTTTCATAGGCTTCGACAGCCTCTTCATGGGTGGAAAAAGCTTTATATTTGGCATCTTCCTGCCCTTCTATCTGTAACTTACAGGCTGCCCAGCTATCATAAATTCCGGGGTTGGCCCCTTTCCATACTACATAATATTTTCCTTTTGCCATAGTGCTTATAAATGGAGAGCAAACTTACAAAAAAAAGGGTGAAGCAGCCCTTCTGTTGTGTTGGTTGATTTTATTAGTTTGTATGCTAAAATAGGCCTGATAGGGTAAAAAATAATCGGGAAAGGGGTAATATTTTTATCTTAGCGTCAGTATAGTATAGATTTTTACTCCAATATGTAAATAAAGTTGCCGGAAAAAAGCTACCTTTGCACAAATTGTAATAATCTATGAAACGCATTTTTCTGATCGGATATATGGGAGCTGGTAAAACAACTGTAGGCAAGGAGCTTGCGGGAAGATTGGGACTGACTTTTATCGATCTCGATTGTTATATAGAAAAACGGTATCATAAAACAGTCGGACAGCTATTTGCCGATAAAGGTGAAGCGGCTTTCCGGGAGATAGAATGGAATATGCTCCGGGAAATAGGTACTTTCGAAAATGTGCTTGTTTCAACAGGTGGGGGTGTCCCCTGTTTTTTCGATAATATGGAATTTATGTGTAAGGCCGGAACCACGGTCTATCTGAAAGTTTCAGTAGAAGAGTTGGCGAACCGGCTGGAAGTATGCAAAGGTACCCGTCCGGTACTGAAAGGGCGCTCAGGGGATAAACTAAAGCAGTTTATTGCAGATAGCCTGGAAAAACGGACCGGTTTTTATTCGCAGGCCGAAATTATTTTTGATGCGGAGCAGATGCTTACTGAAACGGATGTCTCTAACATTGTCAATACGCTGGAAAAGATGTTATAATAATATATGGAAACACAAAGTTGCGGCAGAGTACAGAGCGCATATATTCCACAGGAATTGCTCAAAGAGATCAGTAAGATCAATAACAGGTTGCTGATTGGGGTTCCGTGTGAACGTATCGCTGAGGAACGCCGGCTGATGCTTACTCCCGAAGCCGTCGAGATACTGATTAACTCCGGACACTGGGTGATTGTAGAGACAGAAGCCGGACTTGGTATTAATTATTCGGATAACCATTTTGCCGAAGCGGGAGCTGAGATTGTTCAGACACCTGCCGAAGTATTCCAGGCGGATATCATCCTGAAGATATTGCCTCCGCTACCGGTAGAAGTTGCTTTGATGAAGCCCCGGAGTACTGTGTTTTCATTTGTACAACTGCATCGTTTTGCCCCTGAAGCATTTGAAGGGATGATGCTTAAAAAATAAAAATGATTATCCGCATAATGTCCGTTGATTTATTGAACATCATATGAATGT
>JAJPZJ010000036.1 GCA_021204405.1 Tannerellaceae bacterium
CTCCGACTTCAAATCCAGAATTTATAATAGGACATTATGCGGATAATCATATTAACAAATATCTGTCCTACTTTTTTGGATTGTACTACAAGGGTGTTGCTATTTGATTGATAGTTTTCACCTGTTGGCATGTGGATAGTCAGATTGCCCGTACCTGTGTTATTTACGGATATTACGTATTCCATACCGTCTATGCCACCGGCTAATGCAAGGGTACCGGATAAAGCAGCTCCTGTATAGGTATATCTTAAATCATATATTTTTTCAAGGTTAATAGGCGTGGTAGGGCTCACTATTGCGTTAAGCGTTGTGTAGGTTCCGAACTGGGGTGTTTCCGTTGCATTTGCTACTCTCCACCACCCGGGTTTATAATTACTCCCTTGGTTATTATATATAAACTGAGCCATAACTTTTCCTGGATAAATAGAATCTCCAGTACCAGAAGTATTAGGCGTAGTAATTTGAATTGTATATTCTTTAGTTTCTCTTGCAAATTGATTAAAAACTTCAACAACGGCTCCTGCTAAATGGATTGTTCCACATCCTGTATCCGTAATATAATCATTATTTGCATATGACCAATTACCCTTAATTGTGGAACAATTACTGGAAAAGGCACCTATATCTTCTAATATTTGTATAAACTGTTCTGTTGTTATTGCAGTTTTACTACCTTCTAAAGATAAATGTCTCCCTGCTAAGTTTAGAGGAAGATGCCTGTTATTTAATAACAGCCCATTGGATGCAGTAATATTAAGTTTACCGGAAGCTATTTCCTGAATCTTTGAAGTCTCTCCAATATTATCTGCATAGTGAAATGATATATTAGCACCTGCCAGATGATTCATATGAATAGTTCCGTCTGCACCTAAATAACAGCCGACACCAGAGTTATAACTCGTTTTACCACCGGTAAAAATACTATCCCCAGCATATAATTGTCCTGTCCCTTCAATTACTCCATTAACATATAACATCCTGTTATACTTATTAATTGTTGGAGAAGTTGAGCCAACAACCAGCTTTCCTGATGTGTTTAATTCACCTTTCCTGTATTCTGCCAAACGGGAAGTATAGGAGGATAAATTTGTGCCATTATAAAAATCAATATAAGGCACATTTTCATGAACAATATTTAATCCTCCTTCACCTAACACTAAGCCCTGTTTTCCATCAGCGATAGATGTTTTCCCATTATTATAAATGTTTTTTCACTATAAATTGTACCATCAATATTGGTATTCCCTTGTATCTTAAGATCATTTACAAAATATTTTTTACCTGTTATTTCCTGATCTGTTCCTAACGCCATATAGCCAGACAGGTTAATCGAACGACTTCCGATCTTTTCCCAGTTATTCTCAATCCAGATATATTCATCATACAGGTTACCCTCTTCACTATCCGGGTTAACCAACAGATAAAAAATATTTTCTTCTCCGGCCTCCGGTAATTCGGTTACAATATGAAATAACTCATTATTGCTTTCAAGGGTGATGGTGTGATCGTCATTGTGGTTTACTTTGATACCGGCTGAACCTTTTATATTATAGGCGGTCAGGTAATGGTCGGAGGTTGCAGTTAGGGCAACCACTCCATCTATTATTTCTATTGTGACTGTACGTGTATTTAATTTATCACGCATATCGGAAACAGTATATTTAATACGGTACACCTCCTCTGTATCCTGCTCAACCACTAAATTACCAAATAGGAATCCGGGATAAAACATCTCCCGACCGGATTGCTAGGCATTAGTAAATGCATGCACTTCTTCAGGAGTTATTTCTCCGATAGTAGTTATAAAAGGAGTAGCCACAATAAAGCGGCCGGATAAAGTGAGCAGCACAGTATTGAATTCCTCTTCTGTCAAGGTTCCTCCACCCTGTAGATAGGATTCATACGCAGATACACCGGCAGAGCCGGATAAAACACCGTTATTTTTCCACGAATCAGATACACCGTCATAAATGAATATTTCATACGGGTCAGTTTCACCTACTCCATACGTATCGCCTGAAACGGGTTCATAAATGGCAGTTACCAGTTCGTCTTCAGATTCAAAAAAGCCTTTGATTAAAAGCGGATCTCCCTGCTCTCCTTTTTCTCCTTTCAAGGCAGTTAATTGCTCTTCGGTAAAATCAGTATATTCAAAAGATTTTCCCTGATCGCCTTTAGCGGCGAGCAAGAGGGTATATATATTATCGCCTATGGGGTCGATATCGCTGAATTCCTGTAAAACAAGATAGGAGTTTCCGTTGTAGGTGATTATATCAAGTGGGTTGTAAGTTTCGGTCGTATGATAAAGGCCGCGGGGAGTAAGGCAGACTTTGCCTAATATTACTTGTTTATTACTCATTGATTTATAGTTGTTTGGTTAAAGAAAGCTGCAAGGCAGGATATTACTCCTTTACGCTTGCGACTTTTCTAATATGGCTTTAAAATATTATTTAGAGGCTGCCTCAAAAGTCCTGTTTAGTTTCCCGCGAAAGCGGGAATCGTAGGTCGGCCTTAGCCAATCGCGCAGAAACAGACGGTATAAGTTACAAAAAGATAGTTACAAGCCTGTTCTTTTGCTATCCCGGATCAAGTCCGGGAACACGTTGGTCATTTACTTTTCTGTAAAGTATAGTTTTGAGACAGCTTCCTATGCTTATTTCCTACGTATTAGCAGAATAATAAGCAGCAGGGTAACGAACACGGTATATCCGTATCCTAAACGGGTAAACGGAGATACCAGTGATTCGCTTTGCTTTTCGTACCGGGATTGTTGGTTCCGTACGCGTGTCAGTTCTTGTTCATAGCCCCAGATAAGCTGGTGCAGGCTGTCGCAGCTGGCTGTAAACAGCAGGGTATCGCCCTGCCTTACAGCTACTGCACTGGCCTGGCCGGTTTTGGTTACATAGGGCTGGCCTTCGGGCAGGTTACGGATCATCGGTTCCGTCAGGGCCAGGGTCGCCGTCGACTTCGGGATGGTCACGGAGATGGCGATAGCTCTGGTTACCAGATGAAGACTGTCGGTTTGTACCATGTTTGAGGCTTGTTTGTAACTTTTGCACGCACATACGTGCAGGGCAAGTGCTATAATGGCGGCAAGACACCATATGGAACATTGCTTTTTCGACTTTTGCCATTGTGGTACGTAGTTGTCTGATCTCTTCATTCTGTTTCAGTAGTGCTTCATTATTGCTCTCGGCAATCTGCTGCCATACGTCGCGCGTATCGCGGGTTGCTTTTGCTTTGTTGAGCCGGCGGTAGGTTCGTATCAGCAGGATCTGCCAAAGACTGAAGCCTGCGGAGAGTGCCCAGGTAAGTAAGCTCAACAGCGATTCCATCGCAGGGAACTACGAGAAATAGAGGTCGGCCTCATCGCACCGGCGGCGTATCAGGCCTGCCAGTACCATCCCTTTCGATTTGTTCCAACGTGATAATTCATAACGGATATTGGGGTTTTGTGGGTTAGCCTGTACGCATTTAAGTAGGGTGGAACGGCTAAAATTGCCTTCTCCTACATTGAATACAAAGCTAACCAGGGCATCGAATTGCTGCTGGCAAATGCCGGGGCATAGTCAGTTAACAACGGCTTCAGCTGCCTTCAGGTCGCTCCTGAGTAGTTGCTCCGCTTCGGCAGCAGTGATCGCATCACCCTCTTTTACCCCGCGTGTGTGGCCGTAACCGATGGTCCGTACTCCTACAGGGCATTTGTATGCCCGGAGGCGAAGGCCTTCGTGGGTTTTGATTAGGGCAAGGCCCTGGGGGGGAGGTGGTAAACATATAAATAATAAGTTAGATCTATTTTTTCACTCTTAATATATTATTTGAATCCCTATATACAAAACCTAATTTTGCATTTTTTTCATCAGAAAATAAAGAACCTTTCAATACCATTCTGAGGGGATTTATAACAAAAAGTTCTTCATTAAGCCACTTATAATAAATACCAGAACTTGCTATTGTTGTTTCACCAGTTCTCTCATTATTTGCAGTTTTATTATTTAGAACTCTAAAACTAGTATGTTGAATATCATCTTCCAATGTTAGACCCGCACAAAGTCTATTTTGTCTATCATATAAACGAAACTGGATTACAGTATCTGGTAAGATCATGACTTTTATTTTCCATCCTCTTTACTCGTTGAAAAATTTCCCGTTAATTCGGCATTATGAGCGACAAAACTTCCATCTTGCATTACTCTAAAAGGAGCTTTCTCTCTATTCTCAAATGTGTTACCTGCCCATAGATGGACACTCTTTTTAACATCATTTGTTTTAATCTGTCCTGTGATTCCAACTAAAGCCTGATCATCATTAGGGTCATCTGGCTTTTTTCCTACACCGGCTGTAATAGTACCTCCAGCATATAATTTTAAAGCAGCTTTTTATTTACTGTAACTGTATCATTAGCACCTACGGTTACGGCATCATTCCCTAATGCAATTATAGGAGTACCTTTACTTCTACCATATCCATCTAGGTAACATCTGTTATCGGGAGACCAAATATAACTATCATTAAAATTCCAACCACTAATTAAAGCTTTCTCAGCAAACAAGAGACCAGTAGCTACACTTTCGAAACTACCTCCAAATGATTTCCAGAAGTTAGTATTTGTTATACTTGTAGTGCTATTAGTATTCCCAAAAGTTTTTGCTCGGATATAATAGGTTTTGTTTGCTTTATAATATACAATATCCCTTCTTACATTTGTGTAAACATAAACTTTATTAATATCCCAATTACCCCTAAAATTCAAAGCCGGTCCTGTTGGGCCAGTAGCCCCAGGTGCTCCGGTAGAGCCAGTGGCACCCGTATCTCCTTTTTCACCACTAAATCGTACAGGATAACTCCAATACCCCTCAAGCGTGTTATCTGCTTTAATTGTTGCCTGTGATACCCAACAATATCGTCCACTTGATAATGTGGGAGGTGTCAGAGACCAGCCGGAAGGTTCACGGGATGCAGTACTTATGCTTGGAGCACTTGTAGCACTCGTATTAGATGTATACCGGTACTCAGTCCTTTTTCCTCCCTGAGCGATTACATACCAGTGAGAAGGATTTGAATTAGGAGCTTTGTTTCCATGTTCTATCCGACATCTGTAAGTAGAACCTAAATAGGCAACCTCATCACCCGGATAATAAATACGAGTCGATACCCATTCACCAATAAAGGCTCCTATCTCACTTTCATCCCCTGATTTACTCTGTATAAAAGCACCTTTAAGTGTCATCTTACTATCCTGGTAGTCCATATAGTTCGCCTTATCCCCTATATGAATTTTATTTTCGTCGAGATGAATATAGGAATTGCCTTCAGCGCTGATGATTTTATTTGTTGTGATATTACCTCCTACTATTTCAGTAAAGCCGTAAAGAGTTCGAAAACTCCGGTCTCCATTCCGTAAACTATTCAGAAAGCCAATCCATAAATGATAATAGCCACTTTCCTTATCCATTGCAATTTGTGTATCAGACAATATATAGGTTGCCTCACGGGAAGCTTTGTTCTTACTACATCTTGCATATAAATAATAATATTTTTGAGGATCAAGATCCCCTTTGGTTAAATCATTTTTAATATCCCACTCCCAATAGTCTTTATTGGCATCGTTGGTAATTTCATCCGGCATATCCAATTTAAGATGCCGGATGGTTCCTTTAGCTGCATAAAAAGTTTTGTCGGTAGTTCTATATACCATTGTCGGCACAACAGCATTACCTTTACTATCTACATATTTAAATTGTAAAGAAGGAGCTCCCACAATAAGCTGAAGTGTTTCAACAGCTAACGGGCGAAGGGCTTTTTCAAAATAATCCCCTTCCGGATCATACAAATTATCATACAATTTCATTACATCCCGGTAATTCCGTTGTGCATACGCCTTAGCCCGTGCCCCCTCCTGCTTAATCTCATCCGGATATTTCTTCACATCTTCCACCCAATCTTTAAAGGTATTACCTTGCAGAAAGTCTGAAAGTGTAAGTTCATACCGGTAAGAGCGCTGGTCGTTATTCTCTATATATTTTTTGATGCTGGTACAACGGATTTCACGGTCGAGCTCAAGCGGATCATATTTGATACGTACCATCTGGCCGGGACGCATGTAAATTTCCTGCTGGCAGAATAAGACATCATCACATTTACACCGAAGTTGTACCCGCTTTTCGCAATAGTCATTCAGATAAGCTTGTGCCTCTTCCAGTAATTGTTGTTCGGCTTTATCAATATATTCCTGTGGTAAACGTAAGTTGGTCAGGATAAAGGTATCACCCGGAGCACATGTATTGGAGACGGAAGGGATTTCCAGGGTTGTTTCGTCGGTATGTGGTTTTAGTTTAATCTTTTTGTTAATGTTATCCCATTCTTCAGAAACAACAGCCAGGTCGTAGCCAGCCAGCTTACCGTCCTGGAAGGTGACAATCACCTCTGTGTCGTCCAGTAAATAATCAGCCAGGTTAAAATCCAGTGATTCATCCGCATAAAAAAACAGTTGGGTCGTCCGGGCTGATGCGGCTTACTTTAAATACTCCTTTAGGATAAATATGGTCAAACTGTTTTGAACGCTCAATACGTCCATATTTAGCCACATTTTTTCCAGGGAGAGCTGGCCGCCGGGCAGTAACAGGTAATCACTCCCATATTCCGGATTCAGGTTGCGGTCGGAGCCGTACGGATATAGTACGGTAAGCGGTGGCTGATCTTCTGTAGCCATTACTTCCAGTTCACGGAATCCGCGGCCTTTACCATACCCGAATGTCATCTCGTGGGCAGGATACGCTTGCCGGCCAATTGAAATGATTTTACCATTGATATAATATTCGGTATCGAATTGTTTTACGACTGCATCCAGGGCATTGCCACAACTCATATCGGTAAAATCAAATGTTTCTTCTGCCGTTTCGATGCAATTACCCACTTTCCAGCCACTGTCGTTCCGGTTCATATTGGCTACGATAAGCTCCAGTATTTTAGCAGCGGTACCCCGGAAAGTGGCTCCATGTTTCAACCGCTCCGGCTTACCATGTAAGAAAAACACGGTATTCTGCAATTCGTACTGGCTACCATAAAAGGTTATTGTGTAGGTATAACCGGAGAAGGTCTGGTCTTTCTTTACCGATTCGGCATGACGTATTTTATATCGTTCTCCCTCAAAATCGGTATAATCATTGATCTCGAAGTCAACAGGCTGAAGTATATCGAATGAAATAGAGAGCAAACAGGCACCCATGATTTCATCGGAGATATAACTGTTATCTTTCAATATAACATCAGCTACCAGTGTATTATTCCTGTATATTTTCATACTAACTTAATTATATATACTTATTTTATCAGTTCATATTTATCTTTACTCCCACAGTCGACATCCGGTCGAGCGATTCGCGCGTGGACTTGGAGTGGCCTTCGATTGTATTTACCAATTGTTTGATCTCAGTTACTTCATTCCAACCCTGTTCCTGTAATGAATAGAGGTTAACCATATTATTATGGATATTGTCTACTGTTACCCGCAGGGCACCGGTTTGTCCGGCCAGCAGGTCGATACTTTTCTGGCTGGCTTTTGCATAAGCACCCCGGAGGGTATTTTCATTGGTAGCCGTCTCTTCTACGGCATCCCCTAGTGCATTTCCAACACCAATACCGGTAATTAATTCCATATTTTCAATATGTCCGGCGGCATCTTCCAGAATCTGATTATACTGTCGGCGCAGGGCTTCAATCCGTTCTTCCGTAAGACCAACTTCGGAGGCTTCGGCAAACTTATCGTACCAGTCCATAATGGGTCCTTCGATATATTTAAGTTTGATGGATTGCATCATTGCCTTTTTCATCATCTCTTCAAAATCGTCGGCAAAATCTTCAGCACTCCGTTTACCATCCAGAAAACCCTGTACGATACTATCGGTTATGAAAGAAGCTGTGGTTCCTGTCCAGACCTGTTTCATCTCTTCCTGCAGGTTAGCCATCATTTCTGCTACATTGGCTCCCTCTTCTTTCAATTCACGGAGGCACTCAAACAGTTCTTTGGCAGAATCGCTAAGTTTATTTGTGGCGTATAGTTTTTCTATATCTTCGTAACTTTTACCAGCCAGGCCACTGTATACATTTGTTATTTTAGCTTTACGGAACCAGGTACCATGTTTGTATTTAGTATCGGAGATATACTCTTCTCCCATCAACTTATTCCAGACATCATTATATTCTTTCGTAATATCTACCTGCTGCTTTTCCAGTTCCTTACTTAAACGTTCGGAGTACTTTAGAGTAGTTTCACCAATCTGTTGTTGCAAACGAAGATGTTCACGCAACACAGCATTATATTGCATCTCCTTTTCATGCGTTTTCTCTGCAAGGGTAAGATACTCCTGCCGGATACGTTTGTTTTCTTCCAGACGACCTTTGATAGTACTTACAATCTTCAGACCACCCTTAAGGGCACTCATCGTTCCTCCTACAATATCGCCACTGAATATCCGGGCTACCCCCGAGCCAATGTCAAAAGCACCTTCTGCCAGACCTGCTGCTGTTTCCAGTGCATCCGCCAGCTCTGCATCAAACATAGCCGCTACGGAAACACAGTCACCTAAAGCACTGGCTGCAAAGCCAAATGCACCTGGTATATCAAAACTTGTATTTCTTACTTGTTGTACTATACCTTCTATCTTAGAGATACCAGTTGCTACTTCAGGAGTAAGACCTGGCAAATTTTTCCATTTGCCAATAAATGTTTCGGCTTCATCAAGAGTTTCTCCCAAAGCTTTTTCTGCAATTCCCTGAAGACCGCTGAATAATTTTCCGGCAAAACCATTATTCTCGGTTTCCATTTGAGTCAGGGTTTTGGCATATCCTTCTGTCCGGAGACGGATTGCTTCATCAATCCGGTCGCGTTCCTGCGTGTTTGTAGTTTGTTTAAGTTCTTCATTTAACTTCTCTATATCTCCCTGAAAAGTAGTCTGAAGCGAACCATGCGGGTCGTATAGCCCCGGTAGGCTTGTAGTAATTCTTCCAGTTGGGCATGCTGTAAGTTTTTTCTATCTTTTCCTGAAAAATTATTTTCTTTACTTATAGCCTCTTCTTCCAGTGCCTGCATTTCATCTTTGTAATTGCTAAAAGCTTCAATATCCTGCTGGTAAAGATTTTTTTCAGGTTTATATCCTGGCGATAAGGTTCTGGATTATAGGCTTTATATTCCAGTGGCTTTATAAATTCTTCTGCTTCTATTCCGTTGGGACTGTACGAAGTAGCTGTTTGTGAACCATCTAACAAGGAGTCCGGCACTACGCGTTGAGAGAGCTTCCGGTTTACCTCTTCTAACACCTGGCTATATTCCCTGTTGAGAGCAATAGCTGCAACATAAAAACTCCTGAACTCTTCCTGCTGGTCTTTCGATAAGCCCACATTCATATCAAAAGTCATACTATTAAGCAGATCCGTTATCCGGTCAATTTCATCAAAAGAAAGGGTTTTTCCTTCAAGCAACTGGTCAAAATAAGATTCCAGTTCTTCCAGTTCCTTTTTGTAGTGTTCACGAATCAGAGTAAAACCATTGGCAGAACGATCTTTAAAATTATCATACATTTTTCCCAATCCTTCCAATTGCATAGATTGGTTCTCCTGATATAAACTTGTAATTTCACCGGATAAATCTTCTGCCTGTTTCAGATCAATTTCCGAAGCACGTAATTCTGAAGTATAAACGTTTATACGGTCAATATTATTCTTTATTTTTGTACTGCTTTTACCAATTTCATCAGCAAGATCAACACGCTGCCAGGCAGCTTTTACTCCTTTGAAAGTATTTGGGATATTAGTAATCAATAGATTAAATTGATCTCCATACGATTTTATGGCACCTTCAAAATCTCCTTTCAATAAATTAATTCCTCCGGAGACAGTAGACGCAGCCCCCTTCTTTAAATTATCATAAGATGAGCTAAACCATGCCGAGGCTGCCGATTTTACTTTAGAAGTTTCTTTTCCTTCGTCGTATACTTCACCCACAAAGCCCAGGGCAGCCAGGATCGTTGCAGCTTTAGGATGTTTTTTAACATTTCAAAGGCGCTTAATAACTCCCCGGCTTTCAGGATATTATTACTTATTCCACCCTCTATCGTTTTCAACTCCTGTTGTACCGGTTCTCCCCAGGTGGGACTGGCAGTACTTCCCAAAGTGGTCAATTCCCTACGTAATTCTTCAATTTGTTCCAGCATTTGGCCTCCGACCTCCAGGTTCTGGCGCTGCGCCTCTGTAAGTCGTTCATATTCTTCACGGAGCGCAACCAGTTTTTCCAGTTTACGCTGAATAGCTTCCGTAGAGGTATCCAGCAATTCAATCTCTGCCTGAATAGTACCCTGCAAATCCCCAGCCTGCACGATTAAATCAGCATATCCCTCAGATAAATTTTGTTGTTGAACTGCATATTCGGCAGCAGAGATACTTCCCTGTAAAAATTATTCATGCAGCAGTTGTTGTGCCGCTTCATTCTCCGACATCTGAGTAATCAGTTGCCGCATTTGCACAAGATATTGCTGAATATCCACACCCATTGATTGGAAAGCCTGCCGACTTCCAAACCCAAGTTGTGTAAATGTTTTATAGCTTTCGTTACCTAAACCACGAAGAGCGTGATTAACTTTCTCTATTTCACGCTAAATATCCTCTCCCGATAAGGAGCTTAGTTGTAATGGGTCCATCTTCTTCTTTCTAGTTTATTCGTTTTAGTTTTATGATTCTTTCTCTTTATTCATCACCCCAAACAGTTGGTCGAGGCTGGTTATGCGTACAGCTTTTTGCTTAGGTTTACTGATATAGCGGGGAGCATCGGCCAGCATAGTAACCAGCATGGCGTAAGGTAAACCCATGATATACTCTACACTCCATCCGGTATCTTTAGCGATTTGGTAGATCAGTCCGAAGTGGCTATGAGAACCTTCCATATGGCCCTTAACTCCCTCTTCGTCGTGGCTCAGTTCATCGTCCTCGGCATCGTTATCCGCATGCCCGACATCGATCTGATAATATTGGAAAAATCATGTGCCCCCGACAGGCTGCATACCATTACCCACAACTCGGTTAGGTGGTGGGTATTTAGTTGTTGGCGCAGGTAGCGGGCCAGTAAACGGTTCCTGATTCCCAAAGGGGTAGTGGTGGGCTGGATAGCATAAGCTACAATACGGCTGGCCGGAACCATACAATCATATATAAGCTGATGGCTTTCATCCAGCGTAGTAGGGTCAAGTTTATCAGTACAACCTTTCATCTTCAGATATAAGGCTGATATCTCAAACAGGGTGGCACTACTGGGCCGTTTCACAGTGAATCCAATCGTGGGCTTTCCCAGCCAGCGCAACAGGCGTGGAGCCGGTAACTGGATACGTATACCCCGGTCGAGCAGCGTGTCGACGGTTCGGATCTCGGTTTCGAGTTGTTGTTTTCCGGTTAGTTCTTTTTCCATTTTATTTCGTTGTTGTATTATTTGTATATGACAAAGAAAAGGGGTTAAGCAACGGAGGGCAAGTAAAGTTATAAGGGTGAGGAGATTTGTTGTCAGGTTTGATATTTTATTTGTATAAGCTGGCGAAAAAAGGATATTTGAAAAAAGGTGAGCTGTATAAAAAGCTACTTGCTATCGATTATGTTTCGGGCAGAAGATGTTGACACCCAAGCAGGTTCAGGTAATTGTAGATCATCTCGGAGAACCCTGATCTGATTAGAGGATAACTATCGATCAAATGTAAAAACGGAGAAAAGAATATATACTTTTCTCCGTTTTTTGTTTTATACGCGCTGCGTTTAAACGGCTGTTGCCAATTCTTTTTCTTTCTCTTTTAATTCTCTTTTAGCCGGGTAGGAAAGATAACGGTTAAAAGTAGAATAAGAAATATGGTAACGGGGATAGATCTCGATATCATATACATATTTCTGTGTGATTCCTTTTCTTTTACGTTCCAATACCAGATTTTGGATTTCAATCATTCTCAATAATGTGTTTTTATTGTTATATGCCATAATTTAAGATGTGGATAAAATAGGTTTATAAATTGTGGTATGTATGTTTTTAAAATAACTCTCAAGAGGGTAGAGATTAAATACTTACTTTTTATCTCCTTTCCATTCAATCTGTATCTCGGCTTTCAGACGGCCTGCTCCCTGACAATAGTCGCAGCATTCATTATAAAACTCCTCAAAACCGGTTTGTTCCCGGAATTTACCCTGTCCGTTGCATACCGGACAGACAAAGCCATCTACTATATAATTTTCACGTACCTGCTGATAAAGCGGAGGAAATATCTCTATACTATATTTTTGCAACTCATGTTAGTAACTACTCATTAATCCAAGAAGAAATACTACCCGAATATGCTTCTTTTATATGTAAGTCTATTAATAATCAATCATAAATTCGCCGGTAAGTGCTACAATCTTTACATCATGAGCATTTAGTTGGGCAACAAGCGAGCTATTGGAAGGATCGGCAGCAATCAGGTCGAGTAACTTCTCACGTTTATCTTCCAGCATTTTCAACTGTTTCTTTTCCTGGCTGTTCAGTATCCGTAATTGTTCTAATGAGGGGCGGGACATATCTTTTCTTCTTTTTATTCACTATTATTT
Source organism: Tannerellaceae bacterium (assembly GCA_021204405.1). Classification (GTDB taxonomy): domain Bacteria; phylum Bacteroidota; class Bacteroidia; order Bacteroidales; family Tannerellaceae; genus JAJPZJ01. The sequence continues at coordinate 12,613 of JAJPZJ010000036.1, forward strand.
ATTCTATCATTTATAATTCATTATAATAAAGCACATGGTTTATCGTAACCGTTAATAAGATAAGGCATTTATTTTTCAAAAATTCCTGCCGGGGTGCTTTCTGAAAAAAGGACTCAGCTTTATTTCCTGTTTAAACAGCGGGACAGTTTACGAACAACGGCATCAAAACGTCTGTCAAAATTCTCCATTTCCTTTTCCACCTCTTTCGTATTCCGGCATAATAACCAACTAAAAAAATAAAGGAAGCAAATAATAATAATCCGGACAAGACACTCCATTCGCCTGTCTCTATTACCCATTCTATTGTACCCAACCCCGCCATCATGCAGGGAATGGAACACAACCAGCCATAAAATATTACTTTTTCTTTCATGTTTACCATCTTTTTAATTGTATTCATTCGTGTTATCTTTTAATTATATGAGACTTTTCTCTACTAAGCAATTATCTTACAATAAATTCATTTTCAGCGTGATTGCTTCTACCAAAAATTTACCAATTAAGCTAAGTGACCGATTTTCAGGAAAAAAGTTTATCATAATCTCCAAAAAGCGATTATTGATATTACTTTTTTTTGTATATTTACATCGTTTTTCATACTGAAAGACTATGCAATATTACGAGAGATATTTCAATTATGCAAATAAATATGAGAGAAAAATCAGTCATAAAAGAAAGAATTTTAGAATACATTGATTCTAAAGGCATTTCAAAATATGAGTGTTATAAGCATACCGGAATCACGAATGGAGTACTTAGCCAAAAGACGGGAATGTCTGAAGAGAATATATTGAAATTTCTCTCTTACTATACTGATATTTCTTCGGAATGGTTATTACTGGGTAAAGGCCCGATGCTAAAACCAGGGATTTCCGATATACCCGGCAAACCAGCCAGAAAAGAGTTACCCAGTCCTACAACGAATGAATTGTTCCCTGGTTCCTCTTTTAATATCGGCATTGAAAAAGCAGGCCGACATCAGAAGCAGGCAGTAAGTATCCCGGTGGTAGATATCTTTATGGCAGCCGGATCAGGTTACCTGAATACGGACTATATCGATGAAGAGAGCTTTATGCTTATGCCCAGCTCAATGATTAAAGGCGGGCGGAATTATTTATGTGGTAAGATCAAGGGGCAAAGTATGATCCCTACCCTGCAGGATAGTTCTTATCTGATTATCCGTAAGCTGGAGCCTTATGAATGGTCAACCATACGGGATAATTATGTATATGTGATTAGTACCCGGGAAGGAGCAACCTTTGTAAAGCGGGTGAAAAACCGTTTATCACAAGGCTTCCTGGTATGTATGAGTGATAACCCGGATAAAGGAAGTTACCCGAACTTCAACCTGGAGATCGACGAATTACATACAATCTGGTATTGTGAATGGTACCTTTCTCCTAAAATGCCGAATATCCATGCCACTTATTCGAATATCCATGCCACTTATTATAATAAGTTAAGTGAACTGGAAGACAGGATGGATGAAATGAATAACGATATTAAACGGATAGAAAAAGAGAGTAAACGAAAATAATTTCCGGCTTACTCTCTCTCTTATATTATCCTATACCGGAAAACCGGTTCTTATATATCTTTCTCATTACATATTTAGTACATGTAAAGTATGGCAGGCCACCAGTGCGGCCGTCTCTGTCCGCAGCCGGCTTTCGCCAAGCGAAATAGGTTTGAATCCATGTTGTAAAGCCAGCACTACCTCTTCTTCACTAAAATCACCTTCCGGACCAATTAATATAAGTGCATTACTGCCAACAGGATACGCTTGCTTTAAAAGGGTTTTATCGCCCGGCTGGCAATGTACTATATATTTTTCTCCTTCAAAAGGTTGCCTGATAAACGTTTTGAAGTCGGTCAATCCGCCGAAATCCGGTAAAGTAGCTTTTTGAGATTGTTTCATGGCACTTACGAGAATTTTTTGCATACGATTCTCTTTGACTTCCTTTCGTTCCGAATAGCGGCTGCGCAGACAAGTGACCGCATTAATACCTATCTCGGTTACTTTTTCGGCAAACCATTCCATCCGGTCCATATTTTTGGTTGGAGCCATAGCGATATGAAGATAAAAGTTTCATAGGGGAGCCTGCTTCCAGCTCTTTCGTATGGCAAGTGTACAACACTTGGGATGTGCATGAGTTATCAGGGCTTCATAAAAAGTGCCTTTGCCATCAGTTACCAATATTTCATCTCTCTCTTTTAAGCGAAGTACCCGCACACAGTGCCCGGATTCATCTTCGGAAAGCTGGGAGGTAAGTTGTATATCCGGCGCATAAAATAGCTGCATTTTATTTTCTATCTTTAATCTATCCTAAAATCATACCGATAATCGCTGCCGATAAAACAGAGACCAAAGCTCCGCCAATCATTGCAGGAAAGCCAAAACGGGAGATCAATTCCCGCTTCTCCGGAGCCAGTACCCCAATTCCACCCAATAATATCCCGATAGAAGATATATTGGCAAATCCACAGAGGATATAGGTAGACATAACAATTGACTTATTATATACAAACAGCCCGGCATCCTTCCATTGCTGCAACTGGAAATAGGCCACAAACTCATTCAAAATGGTTTTCTGCCCCAGCAGGGAGCCCACCAGCATCATATCATCGGAGGGAACCCCGACCAGCCACATAAACGGGGCTAATATAATTCCTACAATAAACTGGAAGTTCAAACCGGAGGCTTTTCCGCCGGTAAAAGAGACAATCCACTCATTTATTCCCGTATAGCGTCCGATAATACTTTCACTTATATAATTTACCAAACCAACCAGAGCAATAAATACCAGCAGCATGGCAGCAATATTAACCATTAGTTTGATACCTACGGAAGTACCTGCCGAAATAGCATCCAGCACAGTTGCATGCCGCCCTTCTTTTTCGACCTGGACAGGCTGTTCTATGACAGGTTCTGTTTGCGGACAGAAAATCTTGGCAATTACAATTGCACCCGGTGCTGCCATAAAAGAGGCAGAAAGTAAATGTTTGGCAAATACAATACGCGAAGCCGGGTCATTTCCGGAAAGCATAGCGATATAGGTAGCCATAACCGTTCCGGCAATTGTACCCATTCCTGAAACCATGACCAGGAATATTTCCGACTTATTCATCCGGGGCAGATAGTTTTTTATCAGTACGGGTGCCTCTGTCATTCCTACAAATACATTACCGGCAGAAACCAGTCCCTCGGCTCCTGAGATATTCATAAACTTACGCAATACCCACGAGAAGGCACCCACTATCCGCTGGATAATACCCCAGTGGTAAAACAGCGAAACCAACGCCGAGAAGAATATGATAATAGGCAACGAATGGATCAGGAAAATAAACCCATTCTTCTTCGAGGCATAAGGGCCTAACAGAAAAGCAACTCCCTGATGGCCAAAATCCATCAATTTAATAAAGGCTTTTCCTATCCATTCCAGTGCAGAACCGACAAAGGGGATATACAATACAGAAAGTGCAAATATAACCTGTAACAGCAGGCCTCCGCCTACCAATTTCCAATCAATTTTCTTTCGGTTAAAGCTTAAGAGCCAGGTTACTGCAATAACAGAACTGATACCTAAAATACCTCTTAACAGGGAGATCAGGTCAAAGTGTGTTTCGATCATCTATTTTTCCTCCTCCTCCCTGCGGCGAATTTCATCTTTATACATTTTAGCATACTCATAATTTTCATTGGCAATTGCCTCTTCCATCCGGTCCATCAACTCTTCATCATCTAAAAGAGAAAGCCATTTTTTCATTTCCTCTTCATCCTGAATATCCTCCGGTTCGAGGCTATAGGCAGCCAGATCTTCTTCTCCCTCCTCAGCTGTAACTGCCTCTTCCAATACGAGGCCACATTCTTCTACAATCTGGGGAGTAGTATAAATATCACAGTTGGTACGTAAAGCAATCGCTATCGCATCAGACGTGCGCGAATCCAGCCTTACCTGGTTGGTACCATCATCGAAAAAGAGTTCCGAATAAAATACCCCATCTTCAAATTTATAGATGAAAACCTCCCGTAGCCGGGTACCATATGCCTGGGCAAAAGAGGTGAAAAGATCATGTGTAAGGGGGCGGGGAGGCAGGATACGTTCTAAAGCAATCGCTATGGATTGGGCCTCGGAAGTACCGACAATAATAGGGATACGGCGTATGCCCTCTTCTTCGGCCAGTATCAATGTATATACTCCGGATTGTATCTGGCTATTGGTTAAGCCTTGTACTCGTAATTTTATTCTTGTATCCACAATGGTATATTTAGAAACTATACAAAAGTAATATTATTTGTAATTCGATAATGGGAAAAAGATAATTTATTGGATGGAAATCAACGCTGACTATGCCTAAAACAGTACAGAGGTAGAAAGAGTTTTTACAAATTACCACTTCAAAAAGAATAAACCCAGGGAAAGAAACATGTATATAAAAGAAAAGGTTGTCTTCCCGACAACCAATCTTCATTACTAACCTTAAAATCTAATACCATGAAAAACACAGTACAAAAATAGCTATTTCATGTTATACAACATACCTCTTAAGCATAAAAATAGCTTCGAAGGAGCAATATTTAACTTTTATTTAATTATTCACTCTATATCTGTCCGCTTTTTCTTTCATTCTTTTAGCCCGTTTTTCACTATCCGGATGAGTAGAAAACATCTGGGATACGCGCGACGCTTTTTCGCCTCTGCCACTACTCAGTTCCACCAGTTTATTCAATGCATTGCTCATTGCGTACGGATCAATCTCATTGGCAATACAGAATTCAAATGCATAATCATCGGCCGCATTCTCCTGCTTTTGAGAAAATTGTGCACCCGATAAAACCTGGGCAAGATCTCCCAATTGTGAATCAGAAAGCTTTTCGGCCACACCACCGGTTGCACCTGCAGCATTTTTGGCGGCTGATGTAAGATAGGCATTCTTCATAGCATCTTTCACATCCGTATTAACCACGTGGCCTATTTCATGCCCGATAACAGCAAGCACTTCCGCATCATCCATTACTTCCAATAGCCCGCCACATACACGGATGCTTCCATCTCCACAGGCGAAAGCATTCACATCCACCACATAATAGACTTTAAAGTTCAGGTCCATACCACCGGTCTGTTTCAGGTCTTGCGTTAAACGTTCGAGACGGGCTCCCAGCTCCGTATCCGTACCTGCCACCGGGTTATTGGCATCCATCCACTCGATATACTCACGGCTCATTTCTGTGATATCGGCATCCGACAAGGTAATCGCACTGGCCACATCGGCGGCGGCATTTACTACTTTTTTCGTATTGATTGTCTTATTCCCTACTTTAAGCTGGGCATGTGCAGGGAGGGTCATGCCTGCCATCATTACCCAAAGAATTACAACTGTTCTCATTTTTTATTTATTTAATCCTGTAAAATAATTTTCCAACTGTATGTAGGTAAGGTCTTTTAAAATCACTTTTTTATCTTTATCCAGTAAATATAGGGTTGGTATGGCCTTCAGGTCGTATATCTCTTCATCTTTAATAATCATTTCACCATCATAAGAGTTGATCCAGTTAGCAGGATATTCAGAAAGATGGTTTCTCCAGGCCTCCAGTTCCTGGTCCGGATAGACTGCTAATACCTTTAGCTGGCCTTTATTGGTCATTCCTGTAACTAAAGAAGAGGCCTTTAACTCATCACTTACCTCCCGGCAGGCATGACAATCGGGATTATAAAAATAAAGCAAGGTATAATCAGCTTTTATCCCATACAAATTACCTGTCTGGCCGTTGGCTAAGGTATAGACAAAATCGGTTGCCGGATGATTTACCCGGTTTCTGCTGGCAAGTTCCAACAGATAAGCAGGGCGGATCTTGGCCGTATTATCTAATAACCCTGAATTTACCATCACCTCCAGGGCAGGAATAAAATACTCTTCATTCAGGAAAGGAGAGTTCGGCTCATAAAGATATTTCTCATATAGGCCAGTAAAATAGTTGAATATTGTACTATCTGCTTCCGCATTGGTAAGCATTCCTTTGATAGAGGAGACAGCCTGATCGTACGGAACCAGTTTCAGGATATCAATATAATTAGCAAAATGATTATCCGCATAATGTCCGTTGATTTATTGAACATCATATGA
>JAJPZJ010000024.1 GCA_021204405.1 Tannerellaceae bacterium
TTTGATTATTACCTAACAGATGAGGAATTAAAACAAAATTTATATTAATTCTGTTATGTTATTAATAAGAAGTCGGTGTATCTTATATGAAAAAGAAACCTTTACTCATACGGATCTATCAATTTTATCCGGATGGTTTTTGCGAAATAAAACATGGCAAGATCTTATGGGGGTTCCGACGAGTTGTCTTTATCAGCGATAACCCCTTAAAAATTTATTTATATGATTGAAAGTATAGACACATCTCTTGTTGAGTGGTCGAGAGCGCAGTTTGCTCTTACAGCCATGTACCATTGGCTATTTGTGCCTTTAACCCTAGGTTTAGGGGTAATTGTAGCCATAACGGAAACGATCTATTACACAACAGGCAACGAAGCCTGGAAAAGACTTACTAAATTCTGGATGAAATTGTTCGGAGTGAACTTCGCCATCGGAATAGCTACCGGATTAATTATGGAATTTGAATTCGGAACCAACTGGTCTAACTATAGTTGGTTTGTAGGTGATATATTCGGGGCACCTTTAGCCATTGAAGCTATACTGGCTTTCTTTCTGGAGGCCACTTTTATTGCCATTATGTTTTTCGGTTGGGAAAAAGTAAGCAAAGGAGCCCATCTGACAGCCACCTGGCTTACCGCTATAGGAGCCATTTTATCCGCCTTATGGATCCTGATAGCCAATGCCTGGATGCAACATCCGGTAGGTATGACCTTCAATCCGGATACGGTCAGGAATGAAATGACCGATTTCTGGGCGGTAGTGCTATCCCCTGTAGCACTTAATAAATTTATCCACACGGTTCTATCGGGGTGGATAGTGGCTGCATTATTTGTATTAGGCATCAGCAGCTGGTTCCTGATCAAAAAACGGGAAATAGACTTTGCACTTAAGAGTGTTAAAGTGGCCGCTATATTCGGGCTGGTAGCTTCTATCCTTACCGTATGGACCGGAGACGGGTCGGCTTACCAGGTTGCCCAGAAGCAACCGATGAAGCTGGCAGCGATGGAAGGCTTATATGAGGGTGGCCACGGAGTAGGTTAATAGGTATTGGCCTGCTGAATCCTGCCAAAAAAAGTTACGACGATAATGTCGACCCGTTCATATTTAATATTAAATTCCCTAAAGTATTATCCTATCTGGCCGAACGCGATGCCAATGCCTATGTAGCCGGTATCAACAATCTTATTGAAGGGGAATATACCACGCGCGAGGGAGAAACAGCCATCCCTGCAACTGAGATGATTGCACGGGGACAAATGGCTATCCGGGCACTGGCGGATTACCGGCAAGCTGTTAAAGACAAAGATCAGGCCCTTGCCGATCAAAACCGCAAAATCCTGAATGAGAATTTCCAATATTTCGGCTATGGATATATTAAAGATCCGGCCCACCTGGTTCCCAATGTTCCGTTAACCTTCTATTCTTTCCATATTATGGTCATATTAGGAGGGTTCTTTATCCTATTATTTATTATTGCCATTATCTGGAGTAAAAAAGAGAAATTTGCAGAAGCTACCTGGCTACAATGGATCTGCCTACTGTCTATTCTGCTGGGCTATATTGCCGGACAGGCCGGATGGATTGTAGCCGAATTAGGTCGCCAACCCTGGGCGATCCAGGATATAATGCCAACGGCGATCGCAGTATCCCACCTGAAAACCTCTTCCGTACAGATTACATTCTTTTTATTCCTTCTTATTTTTACCGTATTGCTTATTGCTGAGATCGGTATTATGGTTAAAGTGGTAAAAAAGGCCTTGAAGGAGAAGATAATCATTCATATTAAAAAAGTAAGCCATGGATAGTACATATATATTATTACAAAATTATTGGTGGTTCCTTATTTCCTTATTAGGAGCCCTGTTAGTATTCCTGCTTTTCGTGCAGGGAGGCCAATCTCTTCTTTTTACGATTGGAAAAGATGAAGTTGAATATAAAATGTTATTAAACTCAACCGGACGGAAATGGGAGGTTACCTTCACTACACTGGTTACCTTCGGTGGAGCTTTCTTTGCCTCTTTCCCACTCTTCTACTCTACCAGTTTCGGAGGGGCTTACTGGGTTTGGATGCTGATACTGGCCTGTTTCATTATCCAGGCTGTTTCGTACGAGTACCAGTCTAAGAAGGGAAACCTACTGGGTAAAAAGACCTACCGGGTATTCCTGCTCATCAATGGAATAGCCGGCCCTATCTTACTGGGTACGGCAGTCGGAACCTTTTTTAACGGAGCCGAATTCCTGGTAAGGAAAGACCAACTTACCGACCTGGCCATGCCCATCATATCCAGGTGGGCCAACCCCTGGCATGGACTGGAGGCGGTGTTAGTGTTCTGGAATGTATGCCTGGGATTAGCCGTATTCTTCCTGGCACGCGTACAGGCACTCCTATACTTTATTAATAATATTAACGACGATGAGATTGCCACCCGCAGCCGGAAAAGGTTAATTCCTGAAACGATCCTGTTCCTCCTGTTTTTCCTTACCTTCCTGGTTCATTTGTTGGTGGCAGACGGATTTGCAGTAAACCCGGCAACCAATGAGGTGTATATGGAGCCTCATAAGTATCTTATTAACCTGATCCAGATGCCGGTCGTATTGGTGCTTCTACTCGCAGGGGTAGTAGCCGTTTTATCCGGTATTATAAAAACGACCCTGACACCCGGATGGAAAAAAGGTGTATGGTTTACCGGGTCCGGTACCGTATTGGCAGTACTAGCTCTATTCCTTTGTGCAGGCTGGAATAATACGGCCTATTATCCTTCGGTGGTAGATCTTCAGAGTTCGCTTACGATACGGAATAGTAGTTCGAGTAAGTTCACACTGCAAACCATGAGCTATGTCTCTTTATTTATACCGGTTGTACTGGCCTACACTTTCTATGCATGGCGATCGCTTGACTTGCGGAAAATTGATAGGAAAGAGATGAGCGAAAACGGAGAAACTCACTAGTACATAGTATAGGAACATGGTTAACATTTAAGGGATTTATTTTTATTATAAATTAATCGAGTCAGAAAAGGTTTTATTCCATTTAATCTCTTAACAGTTATTCCTCTTAATCCCTATAAGGGATTAAGAGGAATAACCCAGGGTAGAGTGAGCCATAGCGAACGACCACCCTGGGTTCAAACGAACACCAACCGTGCATGCTGTAAGTATGCTACAAAAAAGAATATGTTGATTGATTAGTGGAATACTTACAGCATTCCAAAAACACATCACCTGTAACCCAGGGTGGCCCCTTAGTTTGCAGTATGAAAATTACTGAGGTTAATTTCTTACTTTTGGTTGTA
>JAJPZJ010000056.1 GCA_021204405.1 Tannerellaceae bacterium
AAACATTCATATGATGTTCAATAAATCAACGGACATTATGCGGATAATCATTTATTTTAATATCAGTCTGTTTATCAATTTCCGGCAGGCTATGGATATATTTTCCATGTATGTACGGAAAAGTTGGATATTGGTCGGGGCAGTTCTATTGGCTGGCTGCTGGTAATCTGCCATTAAAGGGATTTCAGATTTGATTTTCTGTATCAGCTCCGGAGAGCAGAATTTAACTGTAGTTTTATCAATAAAAATAGACCTGCTTACCAGCTTTTCCCCGTTTTCATTTAATTCGCGCCAGTTTTTAAAAGTGTTTGTTAACAACAGGGTAGGAGGCACAGTAGAAATAGACTGGTCGAAGTTTTTGATTTTTACGGTAATAAGCGTGATTTCCTGTACGATCCCATCTATATTTTTATCCGGTAAAGTGACCCAATCGCCGAGCCTGACCATATCATTCATCGATAACTGTACCCCGCCAGTAAGCCTGTAAGGGAATCTTTAAAAATAAAAGACAGGATAGCGACCGAAGCGCCCAACCCGGCCAGTAAAGTGGTGGGAGATTTATTGATAAGCACACTGATCATAATAATTGCCCCGATAAAAAATATAAGGATCTGGATTACCTGGATGAAACCCTTTATGGAGCGGGTGTCGTTTTCGTGCCTTAGTTCATAATTATCGTACAGTGCCAGGATAAAGCCGTTTAAAGCCAGTATAATAGAAAATAGGATATATAAAACACATACTTTTTGGATAAGCTCGCTTATTTTCCGTCCTTCACTGAACACGAAAGGCAGGAAAATATATATTAATGCAGCAGGTATGATCTGGACCAGGTAGGTGATTACCTTATGCTGGACCAGTAAATCGTCCCACCGGAAATGTGTCCGTTTGGTAAATTTCCTGAAGGCATTCAGTATAACTCCTTTACTGATATAATGCAGGAGCATGGCAATAATTATAAGAAATATAATTAAAATGAATTCGTCTAACAGGCCGGAAAAGACGCGGGGAATATGCAGGTCATTTAATAAGTCGTTTAACCAGGTATCCAGATTTTTCATGCGAACGGAAATCTATTTGTATAGATAACATTTGCGGATAGTTTTGGTTTAAAATTGCATCTTCCTGATCAGAAAAGAGCTGATCAGGTGGTTTTTAGGGAAAGAGGAGGATAAAAGTGGTAATCCCTGTTCTGGGCGAACTGTTCAGTGTAATACTACCCCTTGATAAACGCATGATCTGGCGCGAAATAGACAGGCCAATCCCACTGCCGCCTGCTTTGGTGGTAAAGAAAGGTACAAAATATGGTCGGCCTCTTCAGCCGGAATAACCGGGCCGTTATTACTTATTTCTATCAATACCGATTCATTTTCATTGCAATAGGCTTTCAGCTCTATCCAGCCATCCGGCTGTTCTTCACCAATCGCCTGCATGGCATTCCGGAGCAGGTTCAGGACAACCTGTGTAATCAGGTTCTCATCCGCATAAACGATCAGGTCGTCCGGCTCAACAGCAATCCGGATAGTAATATTCGGATAGTGATTATTATGACGTGCCAGTTGTACCATACGTTCCGAGAACTTTTGCACATAAAATAAAGAGGATTGTGGAGTAGGTATATGCATAAAACGGCGGTAAGATTCTACAAAAGAGATAAGGCTTTTGCCCGTTGTGCTGATTACCTCCAGCCCGTTCCTGATCTCTTCATTGGCATTTGAATGTATATTTAATAAGGTATCACTTAAGGAGGTAATAGGAGTAATTGAGTTCATGATCTCATGGGTCAGCACACGTGTTAACCGGATCCATGATTCGATTTCCTTATCGTCCAACTCACTGTTGATATCATTTATGGCAATGATACGCACATGTTTATCCTGCAAAGTCATCCCGGAAGCCCGTATAGACAGGTGGATAGTAGTCCGTTCATTGGTAAACGACAGGTGATGTTTTTCTCCCGGTTTGATATTCTCAACCAACGTGGCCAGTCCGTTATCTACTTTTACCAGTTGTTTGGCATGTGTAAAAACAGGCATACCCAATAGGCGCAGGGCTTCATTATTGGTTTGGAATATGTATCCGGTATCATCTATAACAATTACTCCGGTAGTGACAGAGTTCAGGATCAACTCATAATATTTTCTTTCTGTACGGCTTCTGCCTTTGCCTGGAACAGGATACGGGTAATCCGGTTGAGCGACTCACTAACCAGTTTGTCACTCAACGACCTGCCCCGGGTTGCATATTGAAAAGCATAATCGCTGTTGTCGATCGCATCAAACATAAAAGCAATTTTCCGGGCATTCTGCCTATAAAGGAGATATATTAGACGGCAGGCATACAACCAGATACAACCGGATAAGATCAGCCACCATCCTAACTGGTTTATGACACACCAGGTTACCGCTACGGTTGCAACTGTAAATAACAGTAGCCTGCAGGTAAGTCCATAGAAGAATCCTTTCAGCATAGGGGGTGGGTAAAGCTTACAGCTCGTACCTTTTTATTTTATTATATAATGTTTGTCGCGAAATGCCTAACTGGCTGGTAACCATAGAAAGGTTGCCTCCATATTTCTCCATGGCATTTTTTATCATATTGTATTCCATCTCTTCCAGGGTAGTGGCTTCTTTGGCTGGCTGGTTCTTTTTGCGTGGAAACTGGAAATCGGTACTTTTCAATGTATCGTTATCACATATGATTACGGATTTTTCTACTACATGTTCCAACTCGCGTATATTTCCATACCAGGGCTGTTCGCATAAAACCTGTTTGGCATCTTCACTTAAATAGATGGCTGTTTTACCGTAAATGTTGCCATATTTAGATAAAAATATCTCGGTTAGCGGAACAATATCTTCCGGGCGTTCCCGTAAGGGCGGAATATCCACATGGATGGTATTAATACGGTAAAGCAGGTCTTCACGGAATTGTTCTTTATGTACCATTTCTTCAAGGTCGCGGTTGGTTGCGCAGATCAACCGGATATCTACGGGAATGGGAGTGTTACTTCCGATCCGTACAATACTACGGCTTTGGAGGGCTGTTAATAATTTAGCCTGTAGATGGTAAGAAAGGTTGCCGATCTCATCGAGGAACAGTGTGCTGTTATGGGCTGCTTCGAATTTGCCGGCCCGGTCGGCCCGGGCATCCGTAAATGCGCCCTTGATGTGGCCGAATAACTCACTTTCAAAAAGTGTTTCGGTAATTGCCCCCATATCTACGGGGATCATGGACTCATTTTTTCTTTTCGATAGCCTGTGGATCTCCCTGGCCAGCATTTCTTTGCCTGTCCCATTTTCACCTGTTATCAGGATATTGGCATCAGTTTTGGCAACCTTTTCAACCAGTGTACGGAGTTGTTGCATAGCCAGACTATCTCCCCAGAACATGCCACTCTCTTTTGAGATAACTTTTTTCTTTTCTTTTATGTTTGTCCCTTTCTTTCCTGCTGTCCGCAGTTCGTATGCCCTCGTGAGTGTTTCTACCAGTTTCGCATTGTTCCAGGGTTTTACGATAAAATCAGTTGCTCCTTCCTTAATACCCCTTACGGCCAGGTCTATATCTGCATAGGCGGTAAAAAGGACAACCTGGATGGCAGGAGATTCTTTTTTTTATTCCGAAAGCCAGAAAAGCCCTTCATTTCCGGTATTGATACCGGCACTGAAATTCATATCCAGCAATACTACATCCATTTCTTCTGTTTGTAAAACCTTCCTGATCTGATTGGGGTTAGATAAGGTTATTACTTTTTCAAAATTTGCATTTAACAGCATCTGTACGGCTGTTAGTATGCCTTTATTATCGTCAACTACTAATATGTTGCCTCGTTTGGCCATCTATCTCTCCTTTTTTTACGTCAAATATAAATAGTAATTGATAATTAGCAACCAGTTATCAGGAAATTAATCTAAAAAGAGACCTGAAAAGATAAAAAAGAAGAGGTTGTCTCAAAGTCCTGATTAGTTCCCCGCGAAGGCGGGGACCGCATAAGAACAGCCGGTATAAATTACAAAAAGATAGATACCGGTCTGTTCTTTTGCGATCCCGGATCAAGTCCGGGAACACTGGGTCAGTTACTTTGCTGTAAAGTATAGTTTTGAAACAGCCTCTTATAAATCATTCGTTGTGAATGTCAATATCCGAAAATTTCTTCCTGTGATAAAATTTTAATATTTCCAATCTGTTGCAGGTAGTCCATATCCAGATCTTTGGTATCTCCCAGGATGGTGTAAGTTTTGGGTTTATTCTTAATATACTTTTCCTGGAAGGCTTTTACATCCGGTAAGGTCAATGCAGGAATTTTCTCAAACAATTCCTTATTGGGATCAGCCGTATAATCAAATTCCTGTGCATTGATATAGTTCCATAAAATAGCTTCCCTTAACGTACGGGTGATACGGATATTAGTCAGGATACTTTCTTTCGCCAGGTTAAATGCTTTTTCCGATTCGGGCATATCGTCGAGAATAGACTCAAATGTTTCCACTGCTTCCTTTACTTTATCGTTTTGTGTGGCAATAAATGCAGTCAGGTGATAAGGACGTGCAGGCTTGGATGGTTTGGAATAATTGGCCCATGCAGAATAGGCTAATCCCCTGGCTTCACGCATTTCCTGGAAAACAATACTGTTCATACCTCCTCCGAAGTAGGTGTTGTACATTTCGCGGTCGGCTTCCATTGCTTTATTAAAGTCCACTCCTTTATTAATCATCGCCATATACACCTGGTTGGCGTCATAATGGGCAAGTAATACGTTATTCTCGTTCGTTTCTGCCAGGGTAAATTCTTTAGGTTCAGGGATCGGTTTTAACTGATCTGCCGTCTGATGGTTCTTATTCAGAAAATTAACAACCTCTTTTTCTGCCATCGGGCCATAATAAAGAATGCGGTGTTGGTAACCGAAAAGATTTTTAATCCTGTCTACCAACTCCTGAGGGTTTATACTTTTTAATTCCGCTTCCGAAAGGATGTTGGTTGCAGGTGATTCAGGACCCCATACAGCATATGTCCGGAGTTTATTGAAATTGCTATACTGGTCCAGTTTATCGTCAGCCCGTTGTTTCAATATGTCCATTACCAGGTTATTGTAAGCCTCTACATCCGCCTGTGCATCCGCCAGACGTTCTTCCAATAGCGTAACTGCCTGTTCAAAATTATCATTTAAGCCATTTACATATACGTATACCCGGTCGTCGGTGGCTGATACCCCGAACGAACATGCCAACTGGTAAAGTTTGCTCTGTATCTCGCCGGCACTTTTGGTAGAGGTGCCCAGGTAATTCAGGTAACTGAAAGCAGTGCCCAATGCCTTATCGTGATTATTTCCCATGTCGAATACATAATGAAGGGAGAATAAAGGATTGGTTGTATTCGGGGTATAAAGTAATTCAATATCATCTTTTACTTTTAAAATAGACATATCCTTTTTGTAATCTACAAATACAGGCTCTATCGGTTTGACAGTACGGGCTTTGATACCGGCCAGGAAAGTGCTCTCTTCATCCCGGTTGGTAGGGATAGGAGTTATTTCCGGCTTTTCGATCTTATTATCATCCGGTTTACCCTGTTTTTTGTAAACAACCACATAATTATCATGCAGGTATTGGTTGCAAAAGTCCATGATGTCCTGTTTGGTCAGATTGGCCTGGTAATTGATCTTGTTTACCTGCTCTTCCCAGGGGATATTATTTATAAAGGCATTTAACAACAGATAAGCAGCCCAGCGTGGTTCCTGCTGCTGATAATAACGTTCCAGTTTGAAGTTATTGATTACAGCTTCCAGTAACCAATCTTCGAACTCCCCTTTTTTCAGGATATCCAGTTGGCCAAGTAAAAGCTCTTTGACATCATCAAGCGTCTGCCCTTCTTTAGGGTTTCCATATAGCATAAACAACGTATAATCGGCCATGGGCGATGAGAAACTACCACCGGTAAGAACCTTTTGTTTTTGTACAAGGTTGAGGTCGATCAGTCCTGCTTTTCCATTGGTCAGCAAATAATCCACAAATTCCATCGTGGCTGCCTCTTTTGTATTGGCTGCCGGTAAGCGGTAGGCGATAGAGATATTTTCGGCTTCCAGTCCAACCACCTCTTTCACCACAGGGGCGGTGATCGGCGTTTCAGGGGCTGTTGTGAACTCCGGTAGTTCTTTTCTTTCCATGCTACCGAAATACTTGTCGATAATTTTAATGGTTTCGTCCGGATCAAGGTCACCAACCATACAAATGGCCATATTGTTAGGCACATAATAGGTTTCAAAATAATTTTTGATATTGGTGATAGATGGATTTTTTAAATGCTCCTGCGTACCTAATACGGTTTGTGTTCCATAAGGATGGTGGGGGAATAAGCCATTGAGTACATTTTCATATACCTTCATCATATCCCGTGTACTATACATATTATATTCTTCATATACGGTTTCCAATTCCGTATGGAACAAGCGTAATACCGGATGCCGGAAACGTTCTCCCTGGATCATGGCCCAGTTCTCAATCTCATTGGATGGAATGTTCTCTACATAGGCAGTCTGGTCGTATGAAGTAAAGGCATTGGTTCCTTCCGAGCCAATGGCTGTCATGAGCTTATCGTACTCATTCGGAATAGCAATTTTTGCTGCTTCCTGTGAGATACTATCTATCTGCGCATAAAGTTGTTTGCGTGTTTCCGTATCGGTGGTATACCGGTAGGTTTCAAAAAGTTCTTCAATCTGGTCTAACAATATTTTTTCAGCTTCATAATCGGTTGTACCGAAACTAGTGGTTCCTTTAAACATCAGGTGTTCGAAGTAATGGGCGAGGCCTGTTGTTTCCGCAGGGTCATTTTTGGCGCCAACGCGTACAGCAACGAATGTTTGCACGCGGGGCTTTTCCTTATTAACCGAGAGATAAACTTTCAGACCATTTTCAAGCGTGTAAATACGGGTGTTAAGCGGGTCGTTGGGTACACTTTCATATTTGTACTTACTCTCCGAACATGAGGTAAACAATAATACGATCGTAAATACGACGACCGGCAGGGAATGGAATCTTTTCATACTTTTTCTTAATTTATAAAGTTGGTACCGAAATTAAATTTTTGCAAAAAGCGATATAGAATGCCTCAAATATAGCTTTTTATTATGAAAAGGTTTTTTAAGATGAAAAATGTTTTTGAATTTCTTTGGAAATCTCCGGCTAAGTGCGGGAACAGGCTGGCTTTATCCTTAACCGGTTTGTCCAAAAGTTATACATCACTGTCTAATTATTAGACAGTATCTATTTTTATCTTTTATTGTAAGTTGTTGATTATTAAAATAGTAATCTTTTTGGCATAATGTTTGGAACTCATATGCCAAAAAGCGTTACAACAATGAAACATCTATTTTATACAACTTTATACAACAGTTTGTACATTAAGCCTGCTAACGAACATTCATGTTCAGGAGAAACACTGGACGATGACCGAATGTATGGAATATGCCATAGAGAATAGCCCGGTAATAAAACAGAGAGCCTATGAGGCTGATAATTACAGGGCAAACTATATAGCAGCGTTGGGTGCCTTTTTACCGGGAATAAGTGCGGATGCCGGAACCCAATTTGGGTTTGGTCGTAATATTAACCCGGATGATAATACCATAAAAAATGTATCCTCTTTTAATAATGTGTATGGAGTTTCAGCAGGTGTCTATCTATTCAGGAGCGGACAACTGATCAATCAATGGAAGCAGGCCCGGGTAGATAAGCTATTAGGTAAAAATAATGAACAGCTTGCCAAAGATGAATTATCCATAGAGGTGATGGAAGCATACATCAATGTTATTTATTACAGGGGAATGATGAAGTTTGCGGCAGATAAACTGGAAGAAAGCACACAGAACTATTCTAAAACCAGCCGGATGGAAGAATTAGGGCTGAAAAGCATTGCTGATGTAGCTCAGATTGAAGTGCAGATGGCAGCAGACGATTATAGTTTAACGCAATATGAAAATCTTTATAATACGGCTTTAATCACCTTAAAAGAAAAGATGAATTTCCCTTATGAAGCCAATCTCTATATAGACACCTTAACGAGTGAGTTTAACTATATACCGGCCAATGAGTCGGTTGCAGATATTTTTGAGTATGCCCGCGAAAACAATCCTACGGCAATCCAATATAATTTGCGGTTACAAAGCTATAGATATGATTATAAAATAGCAAAAGGCAATTTCCTGCCGTCCATTTATGCTTCCGGTTCAATCTCCACTAACTATTATAAGTTTTTAAATGATGATACGTCGGTACCTGATTCCTTTAGTGACCAATTCCGGAATAACCGGGGAGAAAACTTTTCTATCACGTTAAGTATTCCGATTTTTAACCGCTTGTCCACTACTTCGACTGCACGCAGAGCACGGAATTATGTACGGATTGCAGAGGCTCAGCAAACCGAAGTGCTGCAACAATTGCAGGGTACGATCGAAAAAAAAAGCGTGCTCGACCGGGAAGGCTATGCAAAAGAAACGATCCAGCTTGATAAGCAGGTGCGGGCAAACGAGTTGGCTTATCAGTTAACTTTACGGCAATATGAAGAAGGGTTAATGAGTCCGCTTGATGTACAAACCAGTTCGGCAACGCTTCTGGAAGCAAGGGCCAACCTGTTGCAGAAACAACTGATGTATATCATGAAATGTAAGATTGTAGATTATTATAAAGGCATTCCTTTTGTAGAAAATAAATAAAACGATATAACCATGGACATTAAATTAGAAAAAAAGAAAGGTATTCAGAAAAAGCATATTCCTTATATTGCAGGTGGAACCTTATTTGTGGTGTTAGTAGGCTGGATTATTTTCGGCGACCATTCGTCGACACTCAAAGTGGATGCCCGTGGGATCAGTATAGGGAATGTAGTGCGCGACCAGTTTAACGACTTTGTACGGGTAGATGGCAATGTACAGCCCATTACCGTAGTACAGTTAAGTCCCGAAGAGGGTGGTATCGTGCAGGAAAAAGTTGTGGAAGAGGGTGCGCAGGTGAAAAAAGGAGATGTGATCCTGCGCCTGTCCAATTCCAGCCTGGATTTGCAGATATTAAGTGCCGAAGCCGACCTGGCAGAGAAACAAAATCACCTGCGTAACACACAGGTTGCCATGGAACAGGACCGCCTGAACAACCAGACGGAGAAACTTACCCTCGACCTCGAGATTACCCGTAAGCAACGTGCTTTCGAACAACAGGAAAAACTGTATAAAGAAAAACTGGTAGCCAAAGAAGACTATTTGCAGGCACAGGAAGATTATCTGTTAGCCAAACAAAAACATGCCCTGATTACGGAACGGCTGTATCAGGATTCTCTTTACCGCTCTATCCAGATCGCTCACCTGGAAGATAACCTGGATAATATGCTCAAGAATGTGGTATTGATCCGCCAGCGCAAAGAACATTTGAATGTACGTTCACAGATAAACGGCGAATTGGGTTTGTTGGACGTGGTACTGGGCCAAAATGTAATACCCGGACAAAAAGTAGGACAAATCAACGACCTGTCGGACTATAAGATCGAAGCCATGATTGACGAACATTATATTGACCGGGTAAGAGCCGGGTTAAATGCAACCTTCGACCGGCAGGGTGCCAGTTACGGACTGGTGGTACATAAGGTCTACCCGGAAGTGCGTGAAGGTAAATTCCGGACAGATTTTGTTTTTACCGGCGAACGGCCTGATAATATCCGTAGCGGACAAACCTATTATATTAACCTGGAGTTGGGGCAACCCACCGAGAGCATTATCATTCCTAAGGGTACTTTCTTCCAGAGCACAGGAGGTAGCTGGATATTTGTACTGGATGCAGATGGCAAAAAGCCTATCGCCGTAAAATCCGTATCGGACGCCTTAACCCCCAATACTATGAAGTACTGGAAGGGCTGGAGCCGGGAGAAAAAGTGATTGTTTCAAGCTATGAAAGTTATAAAGATAACGAAGTGCTGATATTGCAGTAGAAATAAAAAAGGGGATTGAGATTACGAGTTTCCGGTGTCCATTGTGCTAAGATGGGCACTGGGATCCCCATTTATATATTACATTTGAAATCGAAAAACATTTATATATGACAACTTTGAAAATGGCTTTCCGTTCCCTTGTCAGGAAAGGACAAAACAGCCTCATTAAGATTTTATCACTGAGCCTGGGTATTACGATGGGGCTGATCCTGCTCGCTAAAGTTTTTTTCGAATTTAGTTATGACAATTTCTATCCGGATACCGACCGGATCTATTCGGTGTGGACGGTTGACCAGGAAGAGATTAAAGAGGAAATATTCTCCGACAAAGTAAGCGGCGGAGTAGCCGTAGGGATGAGAAACGAGATCCCGGAGGTTGAAACTGCCACACGATGTACTTATCTGGGAACTGGAATGGTATTCTATACGTCTGACTTAAGAAAGTATAAAGCCGATTTTGTATTTGCAGACAGTTGCTTTTTTGATGTCTTACCTCGCACGGTACTGGCCGGTAACGCCAGGGAGACACTTGCCAGGCCCATGTATGTACTAATATCGGAAAAACTGGCCAAAACGATAGGTGGAGGAGAGAACCTGATCGGACAAAGTTTTTACCTGGATATAGCTCCTGATAAAAGGCTTACCATAGGAGGTATTTTCGAAACGCTTCCGAAAAATTCCCATTTACACTACGATATCCTTATTTCCATGCCTAGCCTGGGGCAATACTTTTCGTATGATGGTACGGATAACTGGCTGGGGAACGACCGGTATTATGCATATGTAAATTATATCCGGGAGTGGAATCTACTTCTCTTGGAGATGCTATCCTGGAGATGCAGGCCAGGCACCAGGATCTGGAAGCACTCAAACGGGCCGGTTATGACCTTACGTATACCCTGGTACCTCTTCGCGATCTTCACAGCCAGTTGCCTGTTACGAAAAAAATGGCTCTTCTATTATCTATCCTGGCCTTTGCCCTGATATTTACTGCCGTTATGAATTATACATTAGTTGTATTATCCTCACTGGTAAACAGGACAAAAGATATTGCAATCCATAAATCGTACGGGGCAGATGTGAAAGATATCTCTAAAATGATCTTTTCGGAAACATTTATTCATTTCGTTTTATCACTCCTTGTAGCAGTACTGCTGATCCTCCTTTTCCAGACAACTATCCGCCAGATCATAGGCACCTCGATAGGTGCACTGTTTGCGCCGCAATCCTTACTTTACCTGCTGGCGATAGGTATACTTATCTTTGTATTGGCCGGCGCCTTTCCTTCCTGGCTATATGCCAGGATACCGGTTGCATCCGCCTTCAGGACCTATAAAGAAACCCGGCGGAACTGGAAACTGGCCTTCCTGTTTTTCCAGGTAGCAGCCACTACTTTCCTGGTTGTTTTTATTGCAGTCATCGGAAAGCAATACCGGCTAATGATCAATGATAAGCCGGGCTACACCTATGAAAATCTACTTTACTGTAACCTGAATAATATAAGTGCCTCAGAGAGGACTACTTTAATGGAGGAACTCCGCCGTTTACCTATTGTAGAGCAGGTAGGAGCCTGTTCCACTTTACCTGTTTGGGGTAGTTTAGGTGGTAATAATGTCAATTTACCAGGCGAAGAAAAAGAGCTTTTTAATATCAGTGATATGTATACGGTAGACAGGAATTATTTTTCTTTAATGGAAATACCTATTATAGAAGGAGCTGATTTCAAACAACCTACAGCAAATAACCAAATGATCGTTAACCAGCGTTTTGCCGACCTGATCATACAAATGACCGGTTGGACCGACAGAGTAGTAGGAAAAGAGATAAAAGTTTCTGCACATGGCCTGACTACGATTGTAGGTGTACATGCGGATACCCGGGTGGGTACTATTACCCATGAAATAATACGGCCTTCAGCCTATTCTTACGTGGCCGGAATCCCACCCATTGTGCTTATCAAAATGAACAGGTTGAATGCTGAGAATATCCTGGAGGTAAGGAGTACGATTGAAAATATGTTTCCTACCAAAGATATCAACCTGGTTTCCTACAAAATGAGTATGATCGGCGAATATGAAGAAGCCCGTTTGTTCAGGGATACGGTAATAATAGGAGGCCTTATTACTTTGCTGATCACGCTGATCGGCCTGGTCGGGTATGTAAAAGACGAGACGCTTCGCCGGCGCTCGGAAATAGCGGTCCGCAAGATCAATGGTGGAACCGTAAAAGATATTCTGCAACTGTTCGTAATAAATATTCTGAAAATTACTATCCCGGCTTTAGTGATCGGCGGTATGTTTGCCTTTATTGCTACGAATAAATGGCAGGAAGATTTTTCCGATAAAGCCTCTTTATCCTTTCTTTTACTTACCTGCTGTGGAATAATAGTGCTGGTAATAGTACTCGGGGCTGTTACACTTAACAGCTATCAGGCAGCTAATAGTAACCCGGTCGACTCGTTGAAAAGTGATTAATTTAAAAAGGAATTTATATCCTACCGTATACATAACCCGGCATTACGCCGACGATTGAAACAGGTGGTCTGATACCTTCCCTGATTTTTCCTTTTATATTGTTTTTAAACATATCCCTGTATTTAGCTATAGGTTTTGTAAATCAATTCTTCTATATTTGTAAAAAGAGAGTTAAACCGACTACAGCAAAGGTCGGTTTGGCTCTTTTTCTCTTTTATCTGGTTGGTGGAAAAGCTTCTTTCCTTTGCTGTAGTAGTTAACCGCTTCTAATACTAAACCATTAAACCCCATTTAATTTTATGGCTAGACCAGTTAAAAGAGGGCTGAGCTATTTTCCGTTGGATACCGATTTCCTGACCGACCGGAAAATCCAGCGGCTCGCCCGCAAATACCAGCATACCGGTATTTGTACCTACCTGACACTTTTGTGTGAAATCTATCGTACCAACGGCTATTACATTCCTTATAGCCCCGAACTCTGCTTTGATATCGGCTTTACTTTACAGATGGAAGATAAACTGGTAGCAGAAATTATAGATTTCTGCCTGGAAGTACATCTGTTTAATAAACCGCTATTTGAATTGCGCAGGGTATTAACTTCCGAAGCTATTCAGCAACGTTACCTGGTTATCTGCAAAAAGAAATTGGTAACGGTCGATCCCGCTTTGTTTATCGGGGTTTCAGACACAAAAACCGGGGTTTCAGACACAAAAACCGGGGTTTCAGACACAAAAACCGGGGTTTCGGAAGCAATAACCCCAGTTTCAGGAGCAATAACCCCGGTTTCAGGAGCAGAAACTACCCCAAAAGGAAAAGGAAAAGAAAGTGAAATAAAATCTAATAAAGAAAATGGAGAAAAAATCGATAAAACAACAGGCGCACAACGCATGGCCGAACTCATCCGGATATACCAGGATGCCACAGGAGATTGTCCGGATGCGTGAAAAATATGGAACTGTACAGCAGTTTCTGGCTACTTTTCCACCTGCTATGCAGACGGTAGCTGCCCGTGAATGGGTACGCGCCTATACCGGTACGGCGCCCACCCTCGGAGTAGTGGTTGCCGGATATGGTGAACCGGTAGCCATTGTATGACTCTGTATCCAACTGGAAAATATCAATCAGTTTGCCGGAGCTAAAGAAAAGATGCCGGTCGCCAGGCAAAAGGAACTGGCTGCCCTGATCCTGGCTGAATACCCGGTGCTGAAAGTAAGTGAGCTGTTACTGTTTTTCCACCGGCTCAAATGTGGCCGTTACGGCCGCTTCTATGGTTCGGTGGATGCCCTGTTTATCTCGTCGGCACTGCTCAGCTTTACCGACGAACATAAGAAAGAGCTGTACCGGATCAAAAGTGAACAGCAGCGTGACCGGCAACCGCAGCCTACGGCAACCCACCGGGGGATTACGTATGAAGAATATTTACAACTCAAACAACAGAAGCAAGATGAAGAAAAAAGTAAATAGATCGTACAGCCATAAGGAGCTGTTCTGCCTTTATTTCCCGGGGTCAACTTTACACTCGGCCTCTACCCAGCTATCCAAATGGATTACGCGCGATAAGGAGCTGCGGGAAGTACTTGCAGGTGCCGGATACATCCCGAGGCAACGGTAGTACAGTCCCAGGCAGGTCACCATCCTGTTCCACTTCCTCGGTAACCCGGAAGAAGACAAATAAACCAGAGAAAAAATAATTAATTAATTAACCTGGTTTGGTATTAGCATCCGGGAAAAACTGTCTGTCCGGTTTAACTCTCTCTTTTTACTTTCCGGATTTGACAAAATGACAAAATGATAATGGAGCTTCGCCTGCGTACGCTGTAGCGGGTTGCGTGGCAGGGAAGATATAAATATACGTTTCTGATGAGGTATGAATATGTCAATAAGTGGCTAAAAGGACGGGTGAGGGTTTATATTGTTACTTAAAAGGTTGGTATATGATTTTAAATGGATGGGAAAAATGAATTTTGGTTATCATATGATAAAGGTAAATGAGGTTTGTGGCGCCTTGTTCTAGCCCATAAATGGGCTTTTAATGGCTGTTTTTTACTGTTTTTTAACTCTTTTCCGGTGTATGAGATTTTCTTTTTCCGGCTTCTGCAAGGTAAAGTTCCGGTTTCTACACACCTTTTCCCCGGATTCTACAAACCTATACCGGTAGTTTCTGTAATCCGGGCGTGTGGCTTCTACACCCCGGAAGTTCACCTTGTAGAAGCCGGAAATATGTTTTGTAAGATAGGCGCTGGTTGTCCTGTTTTGTAAAATCCTGGTGTTAGCAATTGGGCGCATTACTTGTTAGGATGGTGGAGAAAAGCCGGTCTGGCTATCTTTCTGACTTTGCTTGTTCTGGCGGCCCGACATGGTATCGCCATCCTCTTTTTTGAGTTGGGTGAAAACAAGTGCGGAAACGAATGTCATCATACCCAATACCAGGAAGGTATATTTAAACGATAAGGCAAGGTTGTTATGGGTAAGCCAGGTGGCACTTTCCATTCCCCGCAAGAGCAGGGCGCCTACCGATACACCGAAGCTGGTGGATAGTTGCTGCATGATCTGCACCATGCTGTTGCCCCGGCTGGCTACCTCGTCGGTGAGGTCGGCCAGTGAAATGGTATTCATGGTGGTCATCTGGATGGAGTTGAAACAGCCGTATATGGCTAACACCGGAGCCAGTAGGAGCAGGGGAGTGGTTTTATCGGGCAGGGCAAAAAGGGCTACGACTATACCCAGGAAAGCTGTATTGCTGATCAGGATCTTTTTATACCCCAGTTTTCTTACCAGCGGGACGACCAGCGATTTGGCACAGATGGTGGAGAGTGCCGATACCATCATAATCATACCCGATTGGGTTGGGGTATGCAGGAAAGCGAGCTGTAACATCTGCGGAAGTAAAAACGGCATGCTTCCTATGGCCAGCCGGGTTACCAGGTTGCCTTCCAGTCCCACCCGCAGCGTCCTTATTTTCAATAACCGCAGGTCTACTACCGGGTTGTCTATTCGTTTGGAATAGAACACGTAGGTGGTACTGAAGAACAACGCGGCTGCCAGGATCACCAGTGACCACGGGAAGGAGAGGGAGAAAGCGCTACCTGCTTCGAGGAAGAACGAGAGGGATATTAAAGCGGTAGAGAACAAAATAAAGCCTAACACATCCAGCTTCTTGGTTGCACGCTTGTAATTGAGCATCACCTTGTAAGCCATCCAGATCCCGGCTATCCCTACGGGGAGATTGATCAGGAAAATCCAGTGCCAGCTTGCCACATCCACCAACCAGCCTCCCAGTAAAGGGCCTATCAGCAGCCCGACCAGCCCGGGTATGGTAATAAAATTGATCACTGCCAGCAACCTATCTTTCGGAAAGGCATAGATCAGTGCCAGCCGGGCAACAGGTACCATCATAGAGCCACCTATCGCCTGTAGGATACGCGAGCCTACCAGCAACCGGAAAGAGGGTGATAAGGCACAGTACAAAGAGCCTGCAGTAAACAGGAAAACAGCCAGCATAAACACCCGTTTGGTTCCATACCTGTCGGAAAACCACCCGCTCAACGGGATAAGCAGTGCCAGCGTCAGGGCATAGCTGATTACCACCGCCTGCATTTGCAGGGGTGAATGGTTGAGGTCTTTGGCCATAACCGGCAAGGCTGTATTCAGGATAGTAGTATCCAATGACTGCATAAACATGGCCATCGCAGCCAGCCAGGGCAACCGGAAGGAAAATCCTGTTGTTAGTTTCATTTTGTTACAGTTTTTTTATCACAGGTAACCTGTTCCTCCTTTTCAACTCATTTGGTTATCCGAAAGTTCATAGGCCTCCTGCACAGCTAAGATAACAAATCAATGCCGGACGAAAGATTTATTTGATACTATGTTTAAAAATATAAAAGGTTTATGATAAATTTGTACCTCCGGTAACGGACTATATGAATGTTTAAACTTTAAAAAGAATGCACTTATCTACTACCCTGGCTCCTGCTAACCGCATAGAAATAGCCGATGTATTACGGGGGTTTGCTGTTATGGGAATTACCCTTATCCATTTTATCGAACGGTTCAGCCTTTATAGCTTTCCGGAAGAAACCAACCACTGGCTGATCTTTACCGACAGGGTGATCTGGGATAGTATATTTTTGCTTTTTCGGGGAAAGCTTATTGTATTTTTGTGTTGCTTTTCGGATTTAGCTTTTTTATTCAGGATCATTCACAAAAGGAAAAAGGGAAAGATTTCCGCGGCCGGTTTGCCTGGCGGCTGGTATTGCTTTTCTTTATAGCCTGTATCAATTCAACTTTATTTCCCGGTGAGATATTTGTGCTGTATGCGTTGCTGGGGTATGTACTGATTGCTGTCTGCCGGCTTTCTACCCGTACCGTTGCGGTTATAACAGTTATTCTCTTGTTGCAACCGCTGGAATGGGGGGTAGTTGATCTATGCGCTGGCCAACCCCGGATATATTATTAATGCTGAGCTCGATGCTCCTTACTGGGAGATGGTGAATACGGCGCAGCAGGAAGGTTCTTTTTTGGAAATGTACAAAACGGCTATATGGACAGGAAATGTGGCGAATATGGGCTGGATGCTGTTACATGGGAGGGTTACCCAGACCGCAGGTTTGTTTATGGCAGGCATGTTAATCGGGCGCGGTAAGCTGTTTCCCTATTCGGAAAAAATATAAAATACTGGCTGAACGTATTCATACTATCTGTCGCAGCCTTTTTCCCGGTATATGGTTTGATCGGTATACTTCCCGGTTTTATAAGCCGGAAGGCATTGCTGGTTCCTGCCACCTTGTTGCTAAGTTCCCTTTCCAATCTTGCATTTACGGGCATACTGTTTGCAGGGGCCATCCTTGTTTATTACCTGACCCGGTTTAAACGTGTGCTCCATCTCCTGGCACCTTACGGGCGTATGAGCCTGATAAACTACCTGTCGCAGTCGTTGCTGGGAGGATTCCTGTTTTACAACTGGGGACTGGGGCTTTACCGGTACACCGGTATAACCGTATGTTTTCTTATGGGTATAACCGTATTCCTGCTGCAATACTTTTTTTGCCGCTGGTGGCTCCGGTCGCACCGGCAGGGACCCTTGGAATGGTTATGGAAAAAGGCAACCTGGATAAAAACAGGAAAAGCCTGATTTTGGCAGGTGAGGATTTGATTTGTATTTTTGGAGGCTTAAAATGAAGAATGATATGCAAAAGTTGATCTCTTACCCCTTATCGGTTATCTATTATTTGTTGTTTGGTATACTCCTGGTTATATTCTATCCTATCCAGTGGATTTGTCTCAACTTGTTTGGATATGAAGCCCATAAAAAGAGTGTGGATGCCCTGAACTGTTTCCTGGTAGCGAATACCTACCTGCTGGGTACCCGGTATAAGGTTGAACATATAGAAAATCTGCCTGAGGGAGTTCCCCTGATTATTGTAGCCAATCATCAGAGTTTATACGACATTTCTTCTATTATCTGGTTTATACGGAAAGTGCATCCGAAATTTATCAGTAAGATAGAGTTGGGAAAAGGGATACCGAGTATTTCTTACAACCTGGCACATGGTGGCTCGGTGTTGATAGACCGTAAAGACCCGAAGCAATCGTTGTCGGAGATCCGGAAGATGGCCGAATATATAGAGCTTAACAAGCGGACTGCCGTTATCTTCCCGGAAGGGACAAGAAGCCGGGATGGTAAACCGAAACGGTTTGCCGAAAACGGGCTGAAGATCCTGTGTAAATATGTGCCTTCTGCCTGGGTGGTGCCGGTAACGATCAATAACTCATGGAAGATGACCCGCTGGGGTAATTTTCCGATGGGATTGGGTAACCGGTTGTTACTTACGATCCATAAACCTATTGCTGTAAAAGATACTCCGTTTGCTACGCTTTTTGAAGAAGCCCAACAGGCAGTGGTAGGGGGTATTGTTTAGGATGTGGCTAACAATGAAAAAACAGACCTTCCCAGGCCTGCTTTCTCCTATTGTATAATAATTCCTGGTTCTGGTTATTATATATCCATTTAACCATTCGAAAAAATATTCACTTAACCTGTTAATGATCTTTTTTACATTGGATTATGTTAATCATTTAATTTTTTAACTCTTTATCAAACCTTACTGCACATTGGGCAGCCTGGGTTAGAT
>JAJPZJ010000160.1 GCA_021204405.1 Tannerellaceae bacterium
GTTAAAAGGAGATAGCAGAAGACAAAAAGAAAACTAGGTTTTTATGAATAAAAATGTATTTTTGTGATGCTCAAAATAAAAATATGACGATAATAAAAAAGATTACCCACCTCCCCCTTTATATTCAAATCCTTTTAGGAATGGTTGCAGGCATTTGCATCGGTTTTATAGCTATCCAGTTTAATGGGGGGATAAATTTATACAAAACTGGATCCGTCCGTGGGGACAGTTATTTATTCGCCTGTTACAATTAATTGCCATCCCACTGGTACTGATATCCCTTATTAAAGGTGTTACAGGATTAGGCGATATCAGTAAGTTTTCCCGTATTGGTAGTAGAACAATTGGTATCTATATAATCACTACTGTTATTGCTGTTGTAATGGGCGTAGGTATCGGTCTGCTGGTAAAGCCCGGCAAATTGGTAAAGCAAGAGCAGGTTGCTGGTATGCAACAAAGTTACCAGTCGGTAATAGAGGAAAAAAAGATGGAAGCCGAACATACACAGGATCAGGGGCCACTGGCTTTTATGAATGATATTGTACCCAATAATATATTCCATGCGTTAGCTGATAACTCCAAAATGTTGCAGATTATTTTCTTTGCTGTTTTTTTCGGAATAGCTGCCCTTACAATCGATCCGGAAAAAATGGCTCCGGTACTCAAACTATTCGATGGCCTCAACGATATTATTTTACGGATGATTGATTATATCATCAGGTTGGCTCCCTGGGGAGTGGCTGCCCTGCTTGCCGGACTTGTAACCGACTTCAGCGGCGACCTGAGTATTTTCAGTGCCTTAGCGGTATATGCCCTCACAGTAATAGGAAGTATGCTTTTACTGGCTTTCATCCTTTATCCTTCTTTGGTACACTTTTTTTCCGGTATCTCCTATAAGCGCTTTCTTAAAACGATTTATCCTGTCCAGCTATTTGCTTTTTCTACCAGTAGCAGTGCTGTAACATTGCCCCTTACTATGGAAACTGTAGAGAAAGAGCTGGATGTTTCACAGGAGGTAGCCTCTTTTGTGCTGCCGGTTGGAACCACCATTAATATGGATGGAACCAGCTGTTATCAGTCTATAGCAATCCTGTTTATTGCCCAGGTATTAGGGATAGACCTGACAATAGGGCAATTGCTAACCATCGTCGGTATGACCGTCCTGTCTTCTATTGGTACACCTGCTATTCCGGGAGGAAGTTATGTAATCCTGACCATGGTACTTACTTCTGTAGGTATTCCTGCCGAAGGACTTGCCTTAATCCTGGGGATTGACCGTCCGCTGGATATGTTACGTACTGCAGTAAATGTTACAGGGGATGCTGCTGTAGCTACTATCGTTGGTAGTGGAGGGAAAAGAGGATAACCCAGTAGATAGGTAAAAAATAATTCTATAATCTTTTCTTCCGGTATTACTAAACCAAACCGGGGATAAACATGTTTTAACACATTTTTTAATCACATTTTCCCATTTAGAATTATATGTGTAAGCCTTATAGTTCATACCTTTTCTTCAAAAAACTATCCATCCTGCTAAAAGCTCTTACCTATGAAATATTTTATTTCTTTCTCCCACACAATAAAAAATATTTTGTTTTTATAATTTCATTCTTTACCTTTACCCTCGAAACTACTTAATTATATAAAACAATTTAAAATTTAAATGAAAAAATCCCTGTTCACTTTGGTATTATGTTTACCATTAATTGCAAATGCTCAATTACCCTATTCCAAATTATTAAGTTTAACTCCGGACGAATTAACAGAAGGTAATTTCAAGTACAACAAAGATAGAAACCAGTATGTACTTAAGAAAAGTAATGGATTGAATAATACGGCAAATGTATTGAATGCCCTGGGCGGACAAACTGCAGATATTAAACCTCATCCGGACGATTATGTAATCACCCGGCAGGAAGGTGAAAATGAACCTGCATATTTATCTGTTACATTCTACAAAGATGATACCTTCCACGAGATCGAAGCATGGATTGCCAGTAATGACATCGATTTTATCGAAACCAATTCGGGTAAAGTGATTATACAACGTTTCAATTACGAAGATTATTTAGTGGAATTAATCATAGAAAAAGTAGGTGTTGTAGCTGCCACACGTAATACCGCTGCTGCTGCTAAAGCATTCGATGAATCTTATAACATTTACACTTACAATATTTCTACCGGAGTAGCACCTCATTCTAAATGGCATGCTAAACAACAAGGTAAAAAAGAGAAAAGAGACGAAAAAGGAAAGAAGAAAAACATTAATGAGTTGATGTAATCTTCAAATCAGCATAAAATAGCCTGGAAGTTCTCTGCATGTGCAGGGAACTTCTTTTTATTTCCTCCTTTTATACAAAAAATCCTTCCATACCTCTTCCGGATCACCCTGCCGGCTCATCTCATACCGGGCCATGGTAAACAACAAATCCGATAAACGATTTACAAATTGCAGGATTAAAACCGGCAGCTCATCCACCCGGTGCAATGTCCACAACCGGCGTTCTGCCCTTCTTGCCACAGCCCGTGCCAGTTGCAAATGGGCAGAAACCTTATCTCCTCCGGGCAGGATAAAGCAAGTACTCTCACCCATCTCTTCGGTCATCCGGTCGATTCGTTCTTCACACCATACAACGATCGACTCATCCAGCC
Source organism: Tannerellaceae bacterium (assembly GCA_021204405.1). Classification (GTDB taxonomy): domain Bacteria; phylum Bacteroidota; class Bacteroidia; order Bacteroidales; family Tannerellaceae; genus JAJPZJ01. Next base: position 2,653 of record JAJPZJ010000160.1, read on the forward strand.
GGTTAGGGTTCTGCTCGCGGATTGCCGACGGAGTAGCCACATGCGACATTACCACTATCATCTCCCGCTGGATACGGAACAACAACGGTTGCCACCCATGTTCAGGCTCCAGGTAAGCCCGTATCACTCCCAACAGGCTATTCAATTCATCCAGGGTACCGTTAGCTTCAATACGGATATCATCTTTTTCTACACGTTCTCCCCCGTGGATACGGGTTTTTCCTTTATCGCCGGAGCGGGTATATATTCTCATGCGTTATTGTTTTATTAAAAAAATCTCTGTATTATCCTACCATCTTCGCCCCAATACAAATGAATATAGCCAGCCAGTATTCAGTTTTTTCCAGAAAAACCAGTGGCATAGGTACTGTACGAAGTTTTTTAAAGACTCACAACAATGAGACTGTGCAGGATTTAACTTGGTTCCCTTTTCAGTAACTACTCCGAATGAAACAGCTACCACCAAAACGGTAGCAAAGCTATAAATCTTATCGGATAATGGGTTACTACTGGGTGATATAATTCCTATGGAGAAGTATTTAAATTATGTATGTATAAGATATTTAACCCGTAATAAACAAAATGATTATCCGCATAATATCCGTTGATTTATTGAACATCATATGAATGTTTTA
>JAJPZJ010000113.1 GCA_021204405.1 Tannerellaceae bacterium
ACATTCATATGATGTTCAATAAATCAACGGACATTATGCGGATAATCATTAATATAATGTTTGACGAAAACGGAAATACGTATGATTTTATGGGTGGAGAAGAAAGTCCCCGGGAAAATCATTTAATGAGATTTGAAGGATATTCTAAAATTTACAGAAAAACATATTCTATACAAAGAAATAGCCTGGCTATGATTCATGGAAAAGAGGATATCCCTTTACAATTTGTAGATCCTTGTGTTATATAACATCAAGGCTACTGAATTTCTGGAAGAATCACTTTCTAAATTACCTACTTTATCAGAAGCATGGAAGAATCTCTCCATTATTGAGAAGAAAAATCATCAATATAAAAAATCAGAATTATATTTAAAAAGGTATTTATATTTAGATCAAAAAAGCGATAATCGAGAGAGCCATGAATCAGATCTATATGAAATATCAAACCTTTTGTTTCCCTATTTGCTCAATTTAATAGATGGTATGGAAGTTACACGAAAAAAGAAGTGTTATTATTTAGAGGCTATTGATAAAAGGGTCGTTAAAAGTAAAATATTTTACTTTTAACGACCCTATATATTTTCGGTTAAAACCTGCTTATCGAACCCCCACCTCCGGAGCGTCCTCCACCAAAGGAACCTCCTCCGAAGCCACCACCAAATCCGCCTCCGCGCGAACCTCTGCCCATGCCGCCCATACCACCGCCGATAATCAGCGGGCCGGCATTGCTACGCAGGCGCGGAAGTGTTTTATTCCTGTTTTCGGTATAACCACAGTTTTTACACCGGTAGATATCTACTGCCATGCCCTGTGCCTTATAGGTGGCCTGTTGTACAATCCGCTGGCCGCTATATACCAATGCTTTTTTACCACAACGCGGGCACTTCTTAGGCCGGTATTTGAAGAAGGTAAGCAACAACATAATACCCACGGGAACAGCAATCACACCAATGATCAGTAACAGGAAAAGGCTATCATCCAGTTCACCCTGGCCGTTTGCACCTATAATAGCTTTTCGCTCATAATCGCTGGCCATCAGGTATTCTTTTACGGCAGCAATACCTTTTACCATGCCTGCACTATAATCGCCATTGCGCATATCCGGGATCATATACCGTTGCTGTATGCGGTAGCAGATCGCATCCGGTAGGACTCCTTCCAGTCCATATCCGGTTTCAAATACCACCGAACGTTGTGAAGGCTCGGTAACCAGTTGGATCAGCAGTCCGTTATCATCTTCCCGTTTACCGATACCCCATAGTTTGAATAGGTCGGTGGCAAACATACGCGCATCATTCTCGCCGATACTTTCTATGGCTACTACTGCCACTTCAATACTCAGGCTATCTTCCAGAGTTTTCAGCAACTGGTTAATACGTGCTACATCCGGCGCAGAAATGATCCCATCCGGATTACTTACATAATTATAACGGTTGGAAAGACGTACATTGGGAATAGATTCCAGCGAGTACTCGGCCGCATACACTCCGCCGGCAAGCAACAGGCTGCACAATACCCATAGGGTTACCCACCCTTTGCGGGCGTAGGGCAGAGGCTGTATGTTTATTTGACCATTCATCTCCATTAGCTGTTAAAATTCGACCACAGGGGCCCGCTCAGCACCAGTCTCGGCAGCAAAGTAAGCCTTTTGGTGGAATCCGAACATGCCGGCCAGCATATTATTCGGGAAGCTGCGTATATAAGTATTATATTGCTGGGCGGTTTCATTATAACGTTTCCGCTCTACCGAAATCCGGTTTTCTGTCCCTTCCAGTTGTGCCTGCAATTCCAGGAAGTTCTGGTTAGCCTTCAGGTCGGGGTATTGCTCGGCCACAGCCAGTAAGCGCGATAAAGCACTGCTTAACTCGCCCTGGGCAGCCTGGAAACGGCGGAGTGATTCTTCATCCAGGTCATCCACATTAATATTCACCCGGGTAGCGTTGGCACGTGCATTGATCACTCCTTCCAATGTTTGCTGTTCGTGGGTAGCATATCCTTTAACGGTATTCACCAGGTTCGGGATCAGGTCCAGCCGGCGCTGGTACTGGTTCTCTACCTGGCTCCAGGCTGTTTTAACGTTTTCATCCTGAGTAACCATATTGTTGTAAATTCCTTTCACCCAACCGATACTGGCAAATATAATTACTGCGATTACAGCCAGTACGATCCATAAAGTCTTGTTTTTAAACATGTTTCTTAAATTTATACTTGTTAAACATCGTTGTGCAAAACTAATTAAAAAAAGAACAATCTAAACCCGGATATAGGATAATAAATAAAACTTATAATTCCATAAATAAAACTTATTACACCGGAAGTTGGTTAATAAATAAGAGTGGTTATCTTTGTCTGTAAAAACACAACAAAACCAATAATTTATGCATTACTGTACAACTTTTAAGCAGGTAATGATAAGGGGAATTTTACCTATAAGCACATTACTACTCTCATTATCATTCACTAATTGTACTACGGAATATAAAAAGTATGAAGGCGACCTGAATAAGCAGGTAGCATCTATTATCCGCAAGAACGGATGCCTTCAGTGCCATTCTCCGGAAGCTTCTTTGCCTTTTTACGGAAAATTCCCTATTATCGGAGCTACAGTTAAATCGGATATGATAGATGGTACCCGTTACCTCGATCTGGATGGCCTGCTGGATGCACTTGAAAAGGGTGGCCCGATCCTGGAGACCGACATGGCCAAAGTAGAAAATACAGCCCTTACTGGTAGTATGCCTCCGTTTAAGTATTATGCCATGCCCATGCACTGGGGTACCAAATTAAGCAGTGATGAAAAGAAAACAATTATTGCCTGGGCCAAAGAAACCCGTAAAGAATATTTTGCTTCTCCCACTGTAGCGCCTGAGTTTGCCAACGAACCGTTACAACCCCTGCCGGACTCATTGCCTGTCAACCCGGCAAAAGTACAGTTGGGGATATGAGCTTTTCCACGATACCCGTTTATCGGCGGATAACACGATCTCATGTGCTTCCTGCCACGGTCTGGAAACAGGTGGAGTAGACCGTAAACAGTATTCGGAAGGAATCAACGGACAGTTTGGCGGCGTAAATGCACCAACAGTATATAACTCGGCTTTAAACTTTATCCAGTTCTGGGACGGACGTGCTGCCGACCTGAAAGAGCAGGCTGCCGGCCCTTCTTTGAATCCGGTAGAGATGGGACATGCTTCATTTGATGATATCGTTGCCGGCCTTGCAGATGACAAAGAATTTACCAAACGCTTTACCGAAGTATATCCGGATGGTCTGTCAGAATCAAACATCACAGAAGCAATTGCCGAATTTGAGAAAACCTTGCTTACCCCAAGCCGTTTTGACCAATATCTGCGTGGAGATAAGAATGCTTTGACAGCTTACGAGATCGAAGGCTACGAGGAATTCAAAGAACATCGTTGTGCTACCTGCCACGTAGGGGTGAATATTGGCGGACAGTCGTTTGAATACATGGGTATTAAAGGCAATTACTTCGATTACCGGGGTACCGACCTGACCGATGGCGACCATGGACGTTTTGCATTTACCGGCCTCGACCTGGATATGCACCGTTTCAAAACGCCTACCTTACGTAACGTAATGATTACTTATCCTTACATGCATGATGGAACACTCACAACCATAGAAGATGCGGTACGTGTGATGCACCGTTTCCAGATCGGACATGATGTGAACGACGACGAGATGGCTAAAATAGTAGCTTTCCTACATACGCTTACAGGCGAATACAATGGCGAATTATTGAATTAAGATAACCAGTTACTGGTATGGCCTTCCACCGGTTTTGTATAATTTTCGTGCTTTTGATTGGTTGCTACGGAGAAATGACAGGGCAGGAGGAAGGCCTTGCCTCTTTTTACCACTCCCGCTTCCACGGCCGGAAAACCTCTTCCGGCATGCTTTACGATAAAAACGAATTCACAGCCGCCCACCGTACTTATCCCAATGGAACCTATCTGCGGGTAACCAACCTTTCCAACATGCAAAGTGTTGTTGTGTTAGTAAATGACAGAGGCCCTCACCGGCGAACACGGATGATCGATTTATCTGAAGCGGCAGCCAAACAACTTGATTTTATTCCTAAGGGAATAACCCGGGTACGGGTAGAGGTTGTCCCGGGCCCTTTTTACTCCCATTATCTGGAAGCACTTCATCCTACACCTCCTTATCTTTTATTTGATAGAATCCTCCCATTCCCTGAAACTATAGGTACCACTGTACATATGGTGTCAAATTGATTAGCGTTCTTATTAGCAGGATATTGCATCTCCTATACCCGGTAACTGTTCAAGCTAAGCAGGTTTTTTACTGTCCTTATTCCCAAAGCCTGCAGCAACTAGGTTGAGGGTCCTGAACCGTAGGGTTACGGGTCTTGACCCTCAAGGTTAAGGATGCCGAACCTTAAGGGTATGGTTCAGGATCCTTAACCTACCTGGTATATATAACTAGATCAGTAGGTTAAGAAGGTGTTTATAGGGAAAGTACAAAGAAAAGTTAGTCGGTGCACTATACATGCCAACAAGTTATAAAGACACCGGTTGATCAAAGAAACAGTTAACATTCTAAGAATGATTATATCTTCCGGTAAAAATATTACCTTTGAATTCAAATCTTTTAAATAAATGATCTATGGCTATCCGGAGAGTAGCAGTTTTTGTGGTTCCAACAGTGAAAGAAATGAACTATATGCCAGGCAGGCTTACGAGGTTGGAAAATACCTGGCTACACAAAATATAGAGGTTATATATGGAGGTTCCAATGTTGGCCTGATGAAAGCTGTGGCCGACGGAGCAATAGCAAACGGAGGGAATGTAACCGGCGTATTACCCGGCTTCCTGCAGAAACGTGAACTGGCACATACATCTATTACTGAACTGATATATGTGGAAACCATGCATGAGCGGAAGTTTAAAATGAATGAACTGGCAGATGCCGCGATTGCTTTACCCGGTGGATACGGAACAATGGAAGAATATTTTGAAATGCTGACCTGGGGGGCAATTAGGACTTCACCGCAAACCGGTTGGCTTATTAAATATCAATGGTTTTTATGATCCACTTGTCGAAATGACCCGTAAAATGGCGGAAGAAGGCTTCCTGAAGAAAGAAAACCTGGATTTATTTCTGTATGCTGCAACAATAGAAGAGTTGATGGATAAACTGATAAATACCTGTAAGGACTGACTTTTTATAATCCGGTAAGGTATATAAAAAAATTAAGGATTGTCATCACAACACCCCTTAACCAACTTTGTTAACCTTAATCTAATACTATTATGAAAAAACTACAGTACAAAAGTAAGGCTTATATCCGGATTAGCAATAGTTAAAATGTTAATAAATGTTTCAAATCATATAACAAAATCTAATTTTATTTCACCCTTTAGTTTTTTGCTTTCCCTTGCGTTTGAAGGCTTACCACAAGAATAGCTAGAATGGATAAAGGCAGTGCAAAATAATAGGATCAATTACATACCAGGGGTAAATATCAATCAATACCTCTTTGCCAAACAGGGCTTTACATAATCCAACAGGTACAGCTTCGGCTTTATGCAGGAATAACATAGCAAACAGGCTTACAAGTCCACTGGTCCAGAGACTGGCTAATGCACCTGCTTTGGTTGCTTTTTTCCAATAAAGCGCGCAGAAATAGGCAGGAAGAAAAGTGCCGGCACATACACCCATAAAAAGGGCAGTACCTTTGGCTATGATACCTGGACTCAGTGTATAACAGATGATATAACTGGCCAGTATGGCAATCAGGATACCTATCCGGACGCCCTGGGTGGAGTTGGGGTTTTTACTACGGCCAAGTTTTCTGAACATATCGGCCCCGAATGCAGCTCCCATCGTATGGTATTGGGAACTTAGGGTTGACATACTGGCAGAAAGTATACAAAGCATAAATACTGCACTGAACCACTCAGGTGTAGCGCGGTCTATAAATAACGGGATTATTTTATCCAGGTCTTTGATCGCTTCGGAGGCTACCACACCTTCTGTTTTCAGGAAGAAAAGATTGGAAAGGGCACCCACATGATAAATTGCACCTACCGTAATGATCAGGAATGTACAGCCGATCAATACTTCCCGGTTTAACTGCCGGGTACTTTCAACCATCATAAAACGTACTATCAACTGGGGTTGTGCAAGACATCCGATACCAACACCCAGGATAAGGGAGGTAACCAGGTTATACCATTGGGTAGAGCCGGTAACCGGCATGGCTGTCCAGCCCTGATGTCCAACTTCCCTGAAACGTTCGGGAACCAGCAGTGCAAGATCTGTTAATTGCTTGTTGGCCTCCGTAAAACCCAATCCCATTAACTTGTAAAACCAGAATAATAGAAACAGCATACAGATAAACATAATCACGGCTTGCAGGGCATCCGTATATAATACGCCTTTAATCCCTCCGGTAATTACATAGGCAGCTACGATCATAGTAAAAATAAACAGGGCTATATCATAGTCGATATCAAATATTTGTTCGATGAATACTGCTCCTCCCTTCATTACTACGGCAGCATACAATGGCATGCCAATAAATATGACGGCGGCAATGAATTTGCGGATTGCCGGAGAACCGTAATGTAATCCTACAAACTCGGGAAAGGTACGGGCATTATACTGTACACCCATCCGGCGTGTACGTCGTCCGAAAAAGATAAACGCAATCACCATACCTACAAACATATTAAGCAGGCAAAGCCATTGGATACCCATGCCAAATGTAGCAGCTACTCCTCCGAAACCTACAATAGCCGAAGCCGAGATAAAAGTAGCTCCATACGAAAGGGCCATTATTACAGAGTTGACCTTACGGCCTCCGAGCAGGTAGTCGCTGGCATTTTTGGTGTGTTTATATCCCAGCCATCCCAGCCAGGCAATAACAAACATATATATAATTACAATGATTCCAAGGGTAAGCATATTCATGCTACAGGGTTTTGTGAGTTATCATTATCTTCTTTATCATCTTCATTCCAACGGGTAATGCCGTACCAGACAGAAAATATCAGGCAGGCAAGAGCCAATACATAAGCCAGCCAGATGCCGGGGTCGTTTATTCCGAACATAACTATTTATTGATTAAAGGTTATAGATTCATTAAATTGCTTTCGCTTACGCAATCAAGGTTCTGGCGGCGTATCACTTCACGGGCTGCTTCATAATTATTGGTACGGATCACCAGGATAGATTTGGCAGTAACTGAGAAACAATACATATATTCAATATTTATACCTGCCTGTGTAAAATAGCTCAATGTGCGGGCAAATGAGCCGGCGGCCGAGTCGGTACAGATGGTTAATACTTCAGTCAGGTTCGCACTGATCTGGTTTTCTTTCAATATCCGGAAAGCCTGTTGTGGATTACTTACGATCAGGCGGAGGATGCCAAACTCGGTGGTGTCGGCTACGGTAGCAGCAATAATACGGATCTGCTCTTTGGCCAGTACGCCCAGTACTTCGTTCAGTTTACCGTATTTGTTTTCAAGGAAAACAAATATTTGATTAATTGTCATGGTCTTGTTTTTTGAATTTAAGGTTTAATAAATTAATTAAAAGTCCGCCGGTCTTTTACCCGGACTGCTTTCCCTTCCTGTACAGGCAATGAGCCTTTTCCAACCAGTTTCAGCCGGGGAGTTACCAATAATTTATCTTTTAGTTGCCGGGTAATCTCTTTTTCCAAACGTTGCAGTACCCCAAAGTCATCGGTAAATAATTCGCTCAGCTCAACCTCAATCAGCATCTCATCATTATTGTTGATAGTTTCAAGGGTGATAAGGTAGTTACTACCCAACTCTTTAAAGTTCATTAATATTTTTTCTACCTGGATAGGGAAAAGGTTTACCCCTTTGAGGATAATCATATCGTCACTACGCCCTTGGAAGCGGGATATTCGTTTATGGGTGCGTCCGCAGGCACATTCACCGGTAAGGATGCAGGTGAGGTCGCGGGTGCGGTACCGGATCAGCGGCATAGCTTCGCGGTTTAATGTAGTAAGTACGAGTTCGCCTATTTCGCCATCCGGAACCGGTTCAAGGGTATCCGGGTCGATTACTTCAACCAGCACATAATCTTCCCAGATATGCAGGCCATTTTGCTCGGTACATTCAAAAGCTACACCCGGGCCGTTCATTTCCGACATACCGAAACAGTTATAGGCTTTCACGTCTAATAGTTGTTCAATACGTTTCCTTTGTTCTTCCAAGTGGGGTTCTGCCCCGATACAAATTATTTTTAGTTGGGTATCTTTCCGTGGATCGATTCCTTCTTCCTGCATTACCTCTGCCAGCCGGGTAGCATAACTGGGTATAATATGCAGGCAGGTAGTTCCAAAATCGCGTATAAACTTGATCTGGCGCTTGGTATTTCCTGCTGCTGTCGGTACGGTTAATGCTCCCAGGCGTTCGGCTCCATACTGGAAACCCAGTCCACCGGTAAACATTCCATATCTGGAGGTATTTTGGAAGATATCCGTATCGCGTATGCCAACCATATACATACAACGTGCTACCTGGTTAGCCCATGCCTCCAGGTCTTTTGCCGAGTGAAGCACTACGGTAGAGTTGCCGGTAGTTCCACTGGAGGAATGCAGGCGTACACAGTCGCGGATAGGAATAGCGGCCATCCCGAACGGATAGTTATTCCGCAGGTCTTCTTTGGTTGTAAATGGTAATATATGCAGGTCGTCAAGTGAATTAACCGACCCCGGGGGGGGTAATTCCCTACTCTTGGAATATTTTCTGATAAAAAGGCGTTTGTGCAGCCTGCCGGATAGTTTGTTTGAGCCGTTCCAATTGGAGTTGCCGGAGTTGTTCCCGGCGCATGGTTTCAATATCTTCTTGCCAGTACATGGTATTGATTGGGTTAAAAATGTTTTGTTTTTATGGTATTCGGTTGCAAATGTATCTTATATTTTTAATATATTGCCATTTTTGGGTGTGATTTATAGGCTTGCGTCAGCAGTTGACCAGTTCGCAAACCTCATTGTCGGTTTCCATTTCGATCGTTACATGCCGGATATCAGCCTGGCTGCAAACAGAACGTATGGCAGCTTTTAATCTACCTTGTTGTTCCGGTGTAATGTTCTTAGACGTAACTACATGCAAAGTGAGGATGTTCTCTTCGCCATTCAGTGTCCAGAGGTGGATATCGTGTAATGATTTTACATGGTCTAACTGCCTGATTGATTGTTGTAATTGTTCCAGGTTAATGTTTTGTGGTACCTGTTGCAGAAAAATATGGAACGTTGCTTTCAGGTTACGGTATACATTTATTAATATCCAGATGCTGATTCCTATAGATAACAAGGGATCGAGAATGGGTAATTCGATAAACATCATCACAATACTCACAACCAGTACGGCAGCCCAGCCCAATACATCTTCCAGCATATGCAGGGAAACAGCCCGTTCATTGATACTATTTCCTTTTTGTAACCGTAAAACGGCAATTCCATTCACCACGATTCCCAGAATAGCCAGTGCAAACATACCTGCGGCATTCGGCTCCTGTGGATGCATGATCCGTTCTATACACTCTTTAATCACAAATATAGACCCAACTAACAATACAACTGAAATAAAAAGAGCCCCTAATAAAGAAAATCGCTTGTATCCGTACGAATAGTATTTATCCCGGCCTTTTCCGGAAATCTTTTGCAGATACCAGGCGACTCCTAATGAAATAGAATCGCCAAAATCATGTAGGGCATCTGAAAGGATAGCCACACTATTGGTATATAAGCCGCCAAATAGCTCAATAATGGCAAAGAAAAAGTTCATGAAAAAAGCAAGCCGTATATTAGACGTACTATCAGTATGAGTGTGATGATGAGTATGATGTGTATGATGTGTATGTTGCGATGCCATAAGCGTATTGACTATATTAAGATTATAAACACAAAGGTAGAAAAATGTTTACCTGGGATAGAAGCTTTGTGGAGGATTTGAGTAATTCCAGTAATAAGGAATGTATTTATTGGGATTTAATTTTACCTTTGTTTATTGATTGTTAATTAAATCTGATATGAAAATTACCCGTCGCCAAATGTTCCGTATTTCTGCTGCCGGAGCTGGTTCCTTGCTGGTACCAGCCTCTTTATATGCCAGAGAAAATAAAGCAACAGTTTCTTCACAATCACCTTTACAAATGCCTGAGCGTATATTAGGCCGTACGGGAATGAAACTACCTATCCTGAGTATGGGTGTGAACCGTGCTGATAATGCAAATGTATTAAGGGCAGCCTATAATACCGGTATATTCCATTTTGATACCGGCTATATTTATCAAAACGGTAATAGTGAGGAGATGATGGGTAATATATTAGGTAGCAAACCCCGCAATACACTGAATATCGGAACCAAAGCAATGTTTGATTATCCCTTGAAAGATAATTTTGAAGAGGTTCTTTTTAATCATCTGGATACCAGCCTGAAACGAATGAAGTTGGAGTATGTTGATATTTTTTTATGCCCATTCGGTATCTTCTGTGGAGAAGTTAACCGACCCACGAGTGTTGGCAGCATTACAGAAGATAACAACTTCCGGTAAAGCCCGTTTCATCGGTTTTAGTTCACATGACCAGAAAAATGAGCTGTTGGATGCTGCCGTAGCTACAGGCGTATATGACGTGGCCATGGTTACCTATAATTTTAAGATAGATAACCTGGCTGAAACAGAAGCTACTATTGAACGGGCTGCCAAAGCCGGTATGGGTATTATTGCTATGAAAGTAATGGCGGGTGGAACGGAAGATAGTAAAGGAAAGAAGAAAATGAATGGAAAAGCCTGCCTGAAATGGGTTTGGAATAATCCTTACATCACGACGGTTCTTCCCAGTGTTGCTAATTTTGATGAACTGGATAGTTGTTTTGAAGCTGTTCAGGAATTAAGTATTACACCGGAAGAACAGCAATACCTTTCGGCCGTAAAAGAAAGGAGCCCGTCATTTTGCCGGCAATGCGGAAAATGTAAGGAGCAATGTCCTGCCGGTTTACCTATTCCCGATATTATACGTGCCTACATGTATGCCTATGGGTATAAATATGCCCGTTTATCCAAAGAAACATTGTTGCAGGCTGGGCTTTCTTCTGCAGTATGTACCGGTTGTGTATCATGTAATATAGAATGTCCGTCGGGTTTGAATGTTACCGGTAATATTGCAGCCATTATGCCGGTGATAAATGTCCCGGATGAATTCCTTACCTGACCGGAGATATGCCTGTGATTAACTGTCAATAGACAAAAGCCCGATCAGGCGGTCGTAACGCTCACCGATCGGGCGGAAATAAACCATAATCGTGTAGCGGTTTTGGGTCTGGTAATAATTTCCTTCTATTTCGGTGGTACTGCCTGTATTACCATTAACCGGTACGAAAAGATATTGATAATTGTAATATCCCTGTTTCATTAATAGGGATATTACATATCGTTTGGCCTCGAAATTGTATCCCATTTTATTTCGTTCATCCAATAAATTGTTGAACAGGCCACCTGCAATATAGATGTTTCCATCAAAAAAGACCTCTGATTCAAGCGTGAAGTGAACAATATTATAATCTGCTTCCGTATCCGGGTCATTGCAGCTACTGCACCGTATCCAGAACTGGCCGTTCTGGTCTTCATCATATTGGTAAGTACGGTTGGTACGGGGGTGATCTGTGTGTAAAGTTATATGGTAATAGGGATTATGAAAACCGGTTGCCTGTACATGCATCCCATTATATTGCGTACTTAAAAACTCAAAACGCCTGAATTCATTTCCGGCTTCAAATACCAGCTCCCGTAATTGTTCATAGCTGATTTGTCCGTTACGTATACCGGAAGGATTGATACCGGTACGAACATTATCTTGCCGTCCGTTCTGGTATACATAAATTTTTAGGTCACTTTGCGGATAAGTAATCTGAAAATTTTTATTGTGAATAGAAAAATTTACCTGTTGATGCTCACGGTTATGGTCGATTACTGTACTACTGCTTACCTGGGCAGAAATAGTAACCTGTGGTTCGACAACGGAAAAACAAGCAGTTAATATCGTTTGATCCGGTTCATCTTCATTATAAACTTTTACAACATAGTTGCCTGATACTTTAAATTGTATTTCCTCATTGGGCAGTAATAACCTGTAATTGGTGTAATAGGTGCTTGTTCCTATGGAATTAGCAAAATCGTTGATAGAGTTTCCCTGAAATCCATTCATAAATTCAATAGGAGCCAGTGCCGAACGAGTCCAGTTAGCATCACAATGTGTTATGGAATAAGCATACCGGCCATATTCATGGTTGAGAATGTCAAAATTGATCTCCAATTGCTGGTCACCACTTAGTTCAATAAATGGGTCTGTCATTGGTTCATCGGCAATCCGTACCTGCAGGGTTTTTACAAGCGGATGTAAGGTTTCCGTACGGTATGCTTCCTGGGCAAAGATCAGGGCAGGACAGCAAATAAACAATACTGTAAGGAGATGAAATGCTTTCATTTTAATTCGTTGTATTGACATGTGGCAAAATTATGGAATTTTTTCTTTAATAATTTCCTATTTTCTGCTTTAAAGCCTCAAAAAAATGTTTACTTTTGCGGAAATTACAAGTATAAACAACTTTAGTTATATCATGGCAAATATGATTAAAATTAAAAAGGGTTTAGATATTAATCTGAAGGGCAAAGCTTCGGATGTAATACTAAAGGGCGGAAACAGTGAAACTTATGCTGTTATTCCTGACTCTTATAACGGTATTACTCCTAAAGTTCTTGTAAAAGCCGGTGAAAAAGTAAAAGCCGGTGAACCGTTAATGATTGATAAAAACTACCCGGAAATCAAATTTGCTTCGCCAGTAAGTGGTGAAGTTACTGCCGTTCAGCGTGGAGAGAGGCGCAAGGTATTAGGTATTGTAGTGAAACCTGATGCGCAGACCGAATATATTGAATTCGGTAAGATGAATGTTTCCACAATGAAAGGTGAAGAAGTGAAAGAGGCGATCCTGAATGCAGGTCTCTGGCCTTTTATCAAGCAGCGTCCGTATGATATCGTGGCCCGTCCGACAGAGACTCCCCGCGATATTTTTGTATCGGCCTTTTACTCAGCTCCGCTGGCTCCCGATTTCGATTTTATCATCAAAGGGCAGGAAGCAGATTTCCAGACAGGCCTGGATGCCTTAGCTAAACTAACCGAAGGAAAAGTGTATGTAGGCGTACGTAACGGTTCGTCTGTACAAGTGAAAAATGTAGAAGTCGTACAATTCGAAGGGCCGCATCCTGCAGGTAATGTAGGTGTACAGATCAATCATATCAAACCCGTTAACAGGGGAGAAGTGGTATGGGTTGCAGATCCTTCTGATGTGATCATTATCGGCCGCCTGTTTAATAAGGGTGTAGTTGATATGAGCCGCCTGGTGGCTATAACCGGTTCGGAAACTACAGAACGGGGATATATTAAAACTATTGCCGGATGTACCATCGAAAGCCTGCTGAAAGGTAAGATTATGGAAGGTGGAGAACACCTGCGTATTATCAGTGGGAATGTACTTACCGGAAAAAGAGTGACTAAAGACGGGTATCTGCTGGGATATGATAATCAGGTAACTGTTATTCCCGAGGGAGATGAAACACACGAACTGTTTGGTTGGGCTACTCCCGGTTTTGGTAAGTATAGTGTAAGTGCCACTTTTCCGACAGGATTATTTGGAGCCGGAAAAAAAGAATATGTACTTGATGCCCGTATCAGAGGTGGAAAACGCGCTATTATTATGTCACATGAATATGGTAAGGTATTTCCAATGGATATTTATCCTGAATTCCTGATCAAAGCAATTATTGCATTTGATATTGATAAAATGGAAAACCTTGGTATATATGAAGTGGCACCCGAAGACTTTGCCTTGTGCGAATTTGTGGATACTTCGAAGCTTGAACTACAGAAGATTGTTCGCGACGGATTGGACCAGTTGTACAAAGAAATGAATTAATAACACTATAAAATATAATAAATTGAAAGCGTTAAGGAATTATCTCGACAAGATTAAGCCCGCATTTGAAGAGGGTGGTAAGCTGGCGATGTTCCAGTCCGTGTTCGAAGGTGTTGAAACATTCCTGTTCGTACCAAATACTACTTCGAAGACTGGCGTACATATTCACGATAGTATAGATTCAAAGCGTACCATGACTATGGTAATCATCGCTTTGGTACCTGCTTTGTTGTTTGGTATGCATAATGTAGGATACCAACATTATCTGGCTATCGGAACTGACCCTGGATTTTTAATGACATTTATTTTCGGATTCTTGGCTGTGCTTCCTAAACTCATTGTTTCCTATGCTGTGGGTTTGGGTATTGAGTTTGCAGTAGCCCAGGTAAAGAAAGAAGAAATACAGGAAGGATTCCTGGTTTCAGGTATATTGATTCCAATGATTATTCCGGTAGATACTCCGCTGTGGATGATTGCAATTGCTACAGCGTTTGCTGTTATTTTTGCTAAAGAGGTGTTTGGTGGTACCGGTTACAATGTATTTAATGTGGCATTGGTAACCCGTGCATTCCTGTTCTTTGCTTATCCGGCTGCTATGTCGGGCGACCAGGTTTGGGTGCGTACTTCTGATACATTTGGTATCGGAGCCGGTACTGTAGTGGATAGTTTTTCAGGAGCTACTCCGCTGGGACAGATTTCTGTAGCCGGCAAAGAGATGATCGGTAATTTCCAGACTGTAGATATTTTACAACAGCCCATAGGTTTATGGGATATGTTTATCGGTTTAATACCAGGCTCTATCGGTGAAACCTCTGTATTGGCTATTTTGCTGGGAGCAGCTTTCCTGATACTCACAAGGGTAGCAAGCTGGAAAATAATAGTATCTGTATTTGTGGGTGGTGCTGCCATGACAGCTATTTTTAACCTGATTGGTACAACTGTTGCTATGACAGTTTCACTATTGGAGCAATTATTCCTGGGAGGTTTTGCTTTCGGTGCAGTATTTATGGCAACCGATCCGGTAACCGGAGCCCGTACTGAAACCGGTAAATATATTTATGGATTGTTGATTGGCGCACTGGCTATTATTATCCGTGTATTGAATCCGGGTTATCCTGAAGGTATGATGCTCGCTATCTTATTGATGAATGTGTTTGCTCCACTGATCGACTATTATGTTGTGGAAAGCAACATCAACCGTCGTTTGAAGAGAGCTATGAAATAATTTTATAAGAAGAGGAAATTATGAATAGAGATAGTAATATATATACCGTAGTATATGCTTCTGTAATGGTTATACTGGTGGCAGTAGTGCTGGCATTTACCGCACAGTCATTAAAGAGCCTTCAGGAAACCAATGAAAAGAATGATAAAAGACAGCAAATCCTGCGTTCCATTAATATAGACGCCGGAGATAATGCGGAAGCAAAATATAATGAATATATTAAAGAGGCTTTTCTGGTAAATATAAATGGCCAGAAAGTAAATGGAGATGCTTTTGATGTAGAAGCTTCCAAAGCTTTTTCGGAAGAGATTTTCCCTGTTTTCGTAGCTGAAGTAGATGGACAAACCAAATATATTCTGGCTATGTATGGTGCCGGTTTGTGGGGGCCTATCTGGGGATATCTTTCTGTAGATAGCGATAAAAATACTATTTATGGCGCCGATTTCAGCCATCAGGGTGAAACTCCGGGATTAGGTGCGGAAATTACACGTGGAGATTTTAGTTATCAGTTCCATGGCAAGAAGCTGTTCCGCGACGGAGAATTCAGGTCGGTTGCTGTAGTAAAACCTGGCAAAGTGGATCCGCGACGGGATTTTGTTGATGGGGTCTCAGGTGGTACAATTACCAGCCAGGGTGTGGAGAGCATGCTGTATGATAGCCTACGTGGTTATATTAGTTTCTTAACCTTACAAAATCAGTAAAAAATGGGATTATTATCAAATAAGAATAAAGAAGTATTGGTTGGCCCGTTGAGTATTAATAATCCGATAGTGGTACAAATGCTGGGGATTTGTTCGGCGCTGGCGGTAACCTCAAAACTCGAACCCTCTGTCGTGATGGGTATTTCAGTAATTGCAGTGGTTGCATTTGCAAACGTGATCGTATCATTGATCCGTAATACCATTCCGAACCGCATACGTATTATTGTGCAGTTGGTGGTTGTGGCAGCACTGGTAACAATCGTAAGTGAAGTGTTGAGAGCGTTTGCCTATGATGTAAGCAAACAGCTATCAGTATTTATAGGTCTAATTATTACGAACTGTATCCTGATGGGACGTCTGGAGGCGTTTGCATTGGGTAACGGACCGTGGGAATCATTCCTGGATGGAATTGGAAATGGTGTAGGATATGCCTTGATCCTGGTAATTGTTGGTTTCTGCCGTGAATTATTCGGTTCGGGAACTTTACTGGGGTATCAGGTAATACCGGATGCAGTATATGAAATGGGCTATGTAAATAATGGGTTGATGATCCTGCCTCCTATGGCATTAATCATTATTGCTGTTGTGATATGGATCCACCGTTCCAAGAATCAGGAACTTCAGGAAGAAAATTAATGTAAACCATTTAAAGTATTAATAAAATGGAACAAACACTAAGCTTATTTGTACGCTCGATATTTGTAGACAACATGGTGTTTGCATATTATTTGGGAATGTGTTCATACCTGGCCGTTTCCAGAAATGTAAAAACAGCCTTGGGGTTAGGAATTGCAGTTACGTTCGTTTTGACCTGTACACTGCCTATCAATTATATGCTTGAAAATTATGTGTTAAATGAAGGTGCGTTGAGCTGGCTGGGTTCGGAATATGCAGGAATTGATTTAAGTTTTCTTTCCCTGATCCTGTTTATTGCAGTAATTGCCTCATTTGTACAATTGGTAGAAATGGTCGTTGAAAAATATGCACCGGCTTTATATGCTTCTTTAGGGATCTTTTTGCCGCTGATCGCTGTAAACTGTGCTATCCTGGGAGGCTCTCTCTTTATGCAACAACGTGCTTTTCCCAATGTAGGAACTGCAACTGTATATGGATTTGGATCGGGTATCGGTTGGTTGCTGGCTATTATAGGTATGGCTGCTATCCGCGAAAAATTATCCTATTCGGATATCCCTAAACCACTGAAAGGTCTTGGAATAACCTTTATCATTACTGGGTTGATGGGTATGGCATTTATGTGCTTTTCAGGACTGAAGATTTAAGTATTAACGCATTAAAACAAACATAGAAAAATGACTATATTAATGTCGGGCGGACTTACGATCGTTGTCAGTGCAGTTGTATTTCTTCTTATTACACTGATTCTGGTAGCAGCGCTTTTGTTCACTAAAGCAAAATTGGTACCTTCCGGGAATGTGAAGGTTACAGTTAATGGTGAAAAAGAAATCGACACACCTATTGGAAGTACGCTTTTAGGAGCTTTGCAAAGTGGCGGTATCTTCCTTTCATCTGCCTGTGGTGGTGGTGGTAAATGTGGCCAGTGCCGCGCACAGATCATTGAGGGTGGTGGCAAAATATTGCCAACGGAAAAAGGATTCTTTTCCCGTAAACAAATTAAAGATCACTGGCGTCTGGCTTGTCAGGCTAAGGTGAAAGAAGATCAGATTGTTCAGGTACCTGAAGAGGTCTTTGGAGTGAAAGAGTGGGAGTGCGAAGTGGTATCCAATCACAATGTAGCCTCTTTCATCAAAGAGTTTACAGTTCGTCTGCCGGAAGGAGAAGCTATGGACTTTAAACCGGGTAGCTATGCCCAGATTAATATCCCGGCTTACGACCTGAAATTTACTGATTTTGATGTGGAAGAACGCTTTAAACCTGAATGGGATAAATTTAAAATGTGGTCGTTGGCATGTAAGAATGATGAACCAACTGTACGTGCTTATTCTATGGCTAACTATCCGGCCGAAGGTAATATCATTACCCTCAACGTACGTATTGCTACGCCACCGTTCGACCGTAATACCGGTACCTGGATGGCAGGAATAAAACCGGGTATTGGTTCCTCTTATATCTTTAACCTCAAACCGGGTGATAAAGTAATGATGTCTGGTCCTTATGGAGATTTCCATATTCTTGAGACCAAACGTGAAATGCTTTATATCGGTGGTGGTGCAGGTATGGCTCCGTTGCGTGCACATTTATTACATCTGTTCAAAACGCTGAAGGAGACAGACCGTACTATTTCTTACTGGTATGGTGCCCGTTCGAAAGCGGAAATATTCTATAAGGAAGACTTCCGTGAGATTGAACGCGAATTCCCGAACTTTAAATTCAATATTGCTCTTTCAGAGCCACGTCCGGAAGATAACTGGACCGGTTATGTAGGCTTTATCCACCAGGTAATCCATGATGAATATCTGAAAGATCATGAGGCTCCGGAAGATATTGAATATTACATGTGTGGTCCTGGTCCTATGGCTAATGCCGTAAAAGGGATGTTGGATAGTCTGGGTGTTCCCCGTGAAATGTTATTATTCGACGATTTCGGAGCATAAGCAGATATAACAAAAAATGCCGGTGAAATATTTCACCGGCATTTTTTGTTATATATATATG
>JAJPZJ010000145.1 GCA_021204405.1 Tannerellaceae bacterium
GAGTTGTACAACATATTTCTCTCCGGATTTATTACCTGGTTAAACCTGTACCCGCCTGCAAATACCCGGAAAAAGAAAGGTCTGGACAATCCCCCGCATAAGCAGGTATAGCAGGAAAGCGAACCAAAGCCCGTTATTCCCCCACGCCGGTTCCAACAGGTAATAAGTGGCGAAAAAACATCCTACAGCCACAAACATCCTACAGCCACAAACATGGAATTGCGCATCTGCCGCGAAGCTGTCATCCCAATAAAGATTCCATCCCATAAAAAAGCGGCAAACCCTGCAACAGGAAATAGCACCGCCCAGATCCGGTAACCAGCAGCAGCCTCTATGATAGCTACTTTATCGGTTAATAAATTTAATAAGGTATCCGTAAAAAGCAGGTATAATAAGGTAAACATACAAGCCAGTCCTCCGCCCCACCAGAAAATCCTCCTGACCAGGCTCCGCAACCGGCCTCCATCTGCCGCACCCAGGAAACGCCCTGCCAAAGCCTCGGCCGCATACGCCAATCCATCCATCATATAAGAGAAGAGGATAAAGAATTGCATCAGCAAACTATTAACAGCCAATATGGTATCGCCATTTTTTGCCGATGCCGAAGTAAAAAAGGTGGTAACCAATACCAAGGCCAGGCTCCGGAAAAATATCACTATTTACCCGGAAAAAATGCCTGAAGGCTGCCGGCTGTTTCAGGAAAGCCGTTGAAAGAAAGGGGCGTAACATCCTGTATTTCTTCATCCATATCCCTCCTGCCAATACCAAAGCGCTCCATTGTGCCAGCACGGATCCCATCGCTACGCCCTGCAAACCCATGCCAAACCCATATACCAATACCAAGCTCAGGGCGATATTGATCAGGTTGGTTGCAATGGAAATATACATCGGGGTACGTGCATCCTGCATTCCGATAAACCAGCCCGACAAGGCAAACATCCCCAATACAGCCGGAGCTGCCCATACATATATATTATAATAGGTAGTAACATATTTCCACGATCCGGGACTGGTCTCTATAAAAAATGCAGCAACCCAAAAGATGGGTTGCTGCAAGAACAAAATAACCAATGCCAGTCCAAAGGCAACCGACAACGAGCGCAAAAGGGAATTTGTCATTTCCTGCCGGCTTCCGGCTCCATAGGCCTGCGCCGTAAAACCACTGGTACCCATCCGCAAAAAAGCAAAATTCCAATATACAAAATTAAAGATCATAGCAGCCAGGGCGATGGCTCCGATATATAATTCTGAATCCAGATGCCCAACAATAGCTGTATCTACCATGCCTAACAGCGGCACCGTAATATTGGTAATGATATTAGGTATAGCCAGCCTGAGTATCTCTTTATTCATTTTTTATTAAAATTTTGTCCATTCATTTATTGCCGTCACAAAAGTAATCTATTCCTTACAGATAACAGAACAGTCTGTTTAAGAATCAGAAATGCCCTCTTTAAAACGCATCTTTCCTGAACAACCCTTTCCTTTCAAGTGTTCTAAAACAGGGAAATATAAGTTTTTAATATTTTAATCTTTTGAGATATGAAAAAGAGATTCGCAATTTACTTATGTGGTTTGCTCACCATATTGTCACTATATGCATGCGGCGCTGATGACCAGAAGCTGCAAAATGAAGTAAATGCCACACTTACAGCCTCTTACCCTGGCGTAATAGGTTCGGTAAAGCATGGAGTAGCCACTTTATCAGGACATGTAACATCCGAGAACGCCCGCATCATGGCCGAACAGGATGTAAAAGATATCAAGCACATTAAATCGGTAGTCAATAAAATTGAATATCAACCGGCTCCTGCTTCCACACCTTCTACGTCCATCCATGTCAATTCCGACAATGTGATCAACCAGACCATCAGTGACGGATTGAGAAGTGCAGGTTATAATAATATTACAGTAGAAGTTATGAATGGTGAAGTAACTTTATCAGGCAATGTAAAACAGGCAGACCTGCAACGGGTAATGCAAATTGCCAATGAAGCACAGCCACGCAAAGTAAACAACCGTTTAAACATTGAATAATATGGATCTGCAACAGAAATATAGCAGGTTACTTTCCTACGCCCAGTCGGCAGGAGTGAAAAACCTGTCGGTAAAACAGGAAATAATGTCTTATATATCAGTGGTTCGGCCACTGCTGTTACTAAAGACTATCTCTGGAAGCTTTATAATGAGATCGATCCTCAAATGCGTGGTGGCGACCTAGTAATGGACATCACTGTCGTACCTGGTGGCGAAGAGATCTATGAAGTAAAAGCCGGAGAAAACCTGAGCAGAATTGCTGCCAAATATCCGGGAATGACCTGGAAGAAGATATTTGAAGCAAATAAAGATAAGCTAAAAGACCCTGATTTGATTTATCCAGGCCAAAAATTAACTATTCCTTTATGAACCAAAGAATTTAACATTTTTTGGTTTTAAGTTTTTCGACCCAAACGGCAATTATCATTCTTCTATCTGTTTATTATACAGGAGATAACGGTAATTGCCGTTGTTTTTGTTTATCTAAACAGATAAAAATGTATAGGTATTCTATAGTGACAGAACGATCCTACTGGTAAATAATTTATCTTTGCTGAATTAAAAAAATTGACAAATGATTGAATCTTATTATTCAACAATATGTCAATGATAAAATCTGCAATTTATTACTTATAGCATATGTAGTTACATAACATTCAGCACATTATCATTAACATTTCATGGATTTTATAGTTTTACGACAATATACCTTAGTATCTTTGAAGAGAAAAAATAAACAATATTTATTTGGCTGGAATATCTCTTTATTCATCTCCGTTGAAGCCACAGACAATAACGTATAGTATTGCCGGATAAAGCTGATAAATAAATTAAAATTATTAATTGCCTCATGCCATAGCTCATTTACTGATGATAAAAGAGATGCCTTTATTAGCGACATAATTGCTAATAAATCATATCATTATGTAACATGTGTAATAAAAAATTAATATTATTTTCTTGATGAATTAATATATTTAATTATAAATTATTTTATTCTTTTTATTTGAACATTATATCAGTCACTTTCAGGTTTTGTTTATTTATATAAAATCGCATTTAAAAAATTAGGATATTAAGGAAAAGCTTTTTCATAAGAAGCTATTATTTATAAATATATTTTATATAATATTAGTATTCATAAGGGTTTATCCTTTAACATTATAAAACTTATTTTCAAGATCAACTTAAACATACATTCCATATACTTTATATA
>JAJPZJ010000103.1 GCA_021204405.1 Tannerellaceae bacterium
CTTCAAATCCAGAATTTATAATAGGACATTATGCGGATAATCATTTAATATTATTTGGCAGTCCCTCTTTTGTAGTATAAGTTTTAAATGTTGAGGTAGCAGCCTTATAGCTGCATAAACCACCACCTTCTGTCCCGATCCATAGCTTTGTGTTGCTATCTTCAAATAAAGTGATTACTTTATTTGAAGGGAGGCTGGTGGAATCTCCGGCTATATGTTCATAACTTGACCATACATGTGTACGCGGGTTGTACTTATGTAATCCATTTCCCAATGTAGCAAACCAGATATTTCCATCCGAGGTTTGTAGAATATCGGAAATAAACGAGTTACCAAGGTATTCGATAGTGGTAAAAAGATCTGTTTTGGGATTATAGGTGCACAATCCATACAAAGTACCTATCTAGACCAGTCCGGTATTATCTTTATAAATAGAGAATACACTGTTGTCGCACAGGGAATTCCCTGAACTATTACTTTCATAATGTTTAACCACCCGGCGGCTGTTAATATCCACAATATCCAGGCCATGCCCTAAAGTGCCTATTCAGACATTATCACCATCCGCCATAATACCGTGTATATTATAATAAGAGATAGTACCCGGTGAACCGTCCGAACGCATATGTGTAAACCGGTGTTGTACCGGATCAAAAATCGTTAGTCCCTCATCTTCCGTACCGATCCATATTTTATTATTGCTGTCCTGCCTGATCTCCCGGACTCTTTTTCCTTTTAAGGAATTACCGGCTGTTGGATAATATTTTTCAAAAGGAGTATATTGGGTAGGGTAGTAGTTTACTCCACCGAAATAGGTACCTACCCAGATGCCTCCCTCCTGGTCTTTATATATACAATAGATGGCATTGTCGGCTATTGAGAGATCGTCTGTATAATCGTGGGCAAGGTGCTGGATGGCATTTGTCTTTTCGTTATATATATATATATGCCGGCTTCCGTACCGAACCATATTTTATTTTCCGACCTCCGCAAAATATCGCGGACAAATAAAACATTGTCTTTATCGGTCGTCAGGAAATCACTCATCTGATTGGTTACCAGGTCAAATCTTTTTACTCCTGTAGCCGTACCTATTAATATACTATTGTAGGTATTTTCGTATACCCGGTATATATCTCCCAGGGCATTGTATTTTTCCTGTGTATAAGTAATGGTTTCGAATTTATTGGTTTCCCGGTTAAAATAGTTCAGGCCACCCCCATGCGTACCGGTCCATACTTTATTTTCCGGATCAATATAAATACTCCATGCGTTTACAATGGTATTCAGGTCGTAGAAATATAATTTCTGCTCCTGTGTATGGAACTGGAATACCCCCTGCCAATCTACAGCAAACCACAGGTTTCCCTCTTTGTTCTGCTGGATATCATTTACCTCTTTTTCTATGGATATACCCTGTTCGGTTTGTTGGTCAAAATGGATAAAACTTTCGGTCAGCGGATTATATATGTATATTCCCCGGTCGGTACCTGCCCAGATCAGGCCATTCACATCCTGGTGTAAAGAGCGGATAAAGCTGTTACCGATACTCCCCGGTGTTTGTTCGTTTCGGAAGGTTTTGAACTGGTAACCATCATACCTGCATAATCCATCTTTGGTGCCAAACCACATAAATCCCTGTTGATCCTGGAGGATACAGTAAACCGTATTTTGAGCCAGCCCATTTTCCGTAGAGAAACGCTGGAAGTAGAAATTCTCCTCCGCGGATAACGTATGTATAAGAAAATAAAAATTAGTATAAATAAACTTTTTTTCATGATATCTTACGGTTAGCTTCATTTTTACAACAAATATATACCAAAGGTGGCAGAAAAGTGCTTGTAAAAAAGGTTTTGGAAAGAATTTACATCTATTTGAAAGAAAATTATCCTTTTGAAACTTACCTCACACCATACTTTTGCCTCAGTAACAAACTTCTGTTAATATCTAATATTATCAAAAATGGGAAATTTAATTTATCGAGACCGGTAAGCATTTTGAAGTTAATGTGGATGGCATTTTTCCTGTTCACAATTAACCTGGGCATATCGGCTCAGAACCCTCAGGGTGGACAAACAACTATTACCGGAGTTGTGGTAACTGAGACGGGTGAAGAACTGCTGGGTGCAGCAGTTAAAGTAGTGGAAACAGGTGCCGGTACAGTAACCGACCTCGATGGTCGGTTCGCATTAGACGTACCGTCTAATGCAACACTTGAGGTAAGCTACCTGGGTTACGAAACAAAGGTAGTGAGTGTAGGCAACCAGACAACACTTCGTATTGTATTGGGTGAAAACCTGGAACAACTGGATGAAATTGTTGTGGTAGCGTATGGTACGCAACGTAAAAAAGACCTGACAGGTTCTGTATCTATTGTAGATACCAAGGAGATGCAGAAAATGATTAACCCAAGCCTCGGTCAGGCATTGCAGGGACTGACTTCCGGCGTATCCGTAGCCTCCAGTGGTGAACCCGGAAAATCTACCGACATCCGTATCCGTGGCGTTGGTAGTTTTGCGGATGTAGGTCCTTTGTATGTAATTGACGGTATGATTACCGATAAAGGAGCCCAACGTGAGTTAAATACCGCTGATATCGAATCGATCCAGATCCTGAAAGATGCAGCTTCGGCCGCCCTTTATGGTTCACGTGGTGCCAATGGTGTGATTATTATCACCACCAAAAGGGGTAAAGAAGGCCCAACCCGTGTAAACTTCTCTGCCAATTTCGGAATACAGAATATTACAAAAAGCTATGATGTAATGGATAGCGACGGTTTCCTGAAAGTGATGAAAATGGCATACGATAATGCCGGACGTGAATATCTGGGTGCTAACCCGGGCGATAATGTGTCTAATACAGACTGGCAGAAAGAATTTTATAAAACGGGTTTTACACAGGGAATTTTATAAAACGGGTTTTACACAGGATTATAATGTAGATGTTTCCGGTGGTAACCAGAACGGTAACTACATGTTCTCTTTCAACTATTTCGACCAGGATGGTACGGTAAAAGGCCCCGATTTCCAGCGTTTTACCTTAAGAAGTAATACAGAAACCAAAATCGGTATGTTTACAATCGGTGAAAACCTAACTTTTGGCCGTTCGGTAACACACCCGATCAATGGAAGCCCCTTCCTGGATCTGGCCCGTATGCCACCTGTAATTCCTGTATACGACAGTAATAATGAAAGTGGTTACGGATATGGAACAGATGCTTATCCTACGTATGGTACTAACCCGATCGGTTTGCAGGAGCTCCGGCAAACCACACAAACCCATTACCGCTTTCTGGGAAATGGATTTGTACAGATGAATCCGTTCAAAGGACTTACGTTGAAATCAAGTATAGGGGTTGAATATAATAGCTGGTACGACCATGAGGTGGAAATATACGATCAGATCCGTTATAACACGGAAGATGAGTATGAAAACCGCTTATTGGAGAGAAAAGGTGATTTTCTTACCTGGATCTGGGAGAATACAGCGCTTTACAGTGCACAGATCGACAGGTATAAGTTTGATATTTTAGTAGGTTATTCGGCTTAGCGCAGAGACTGGAAACAGAATGTGGCTTCCGCCCGTAACCTGACTCCCGGTTACTGGGTATTAGACCAGGGTACGGAAACCCCTAACGTAGAAGGTTCGAAGAATACACAGACCATGGCTTCCTGGCTGGGACGTATCAACTACGATTACGATGGCAGATACCTGGTTCAGTTCAATATCTGCCGCGATGGTTCTTCCCGTTTCGGTACCAATTACCGCTATGGTACATTCCCTTCTGCTTCGGTTGGATGGAGAATCAGTGAAGAAAACTTCTTTGAGACTGCCCGGAGCTGGGTAGACGACCTGAAGTTAAGGGCCAGTTATGGTGTGCTGGGAGATCAGCAGGCATTAGACAACTATGCCTATGATACTTATATTTCAACAGGTGAAGGGGGTATCTTCGGTGGTAACTATTACCCGGGCAAGATCCAGAAGGGTAGAGCGAACCCGGATTTGAAATGGGAAACCAAACGGACACTGAACCTGGGTATCGACTTCTCGCTGTTTGAACAACGTTTCTATGGTACGGCCGAATATTATAACTCTATTTCCAAAGACCTGCTGGTACAGGCAGAAATGGCATGGGTAGAGGGTACCGACGAATCTTCGTGGACCAACCTGGGTAAAGTAAGCAACCGGGGTCTTGACCTTACCTTAGGATACCGTGAAAACAAACGGGAGTTCAAATACGATATCTCTTTCAATATGTCTACCCTGCGTAACCGTTTGTTGGCATTGGATAAAGAATACAGGACCGGTGGCGAAAACGGTATTAACCGTTCGGAAGTAGGCCGTTCGATGAGTGAGTTCTGGGTATTGCGTACCGATGGTATTTTCCAGAGCTGGGATGAAGTAAATGCCCACAAAGCAATGGTAACTGATCCGGAAACTGGTGAAACCTACGAAAAACTGATCCAGCCGAATGCAGCCCCGGGTGATATCCGTTACAAAGACCTGAACGGCGACGGTACGATTGACCACGACGACAGGGAAGTGATAGGAAAGGCCATCCCAACCCTCGAGTTTGGTCTGAACTTCTCGGCCGAATATAAAAACTTCGACTTTAATATCTTTTTTGCAGGTGTAACAGGTAATAAAATTTACAACGGTACCAAGTATCGTCTCGAAGTAATGAACGAACCTTCCAACTTCTCGAAAAACCTGAGCCCATGGTCGCCGGAGAATCCTTCCAATACCACTCCACGCCCTTACCTGGGAGCCAATGACAACACACTGGTTTACTCTTACAGATGGATTGAAGATGGTAAATATATCCGTTTGAAAAATATCCAGGTAGAATATACACTGCCAAGGCCTACGCTGGCTAAATTAGGCTTTGTTCAGTCGGCCAGGGTATATGTGGGTGCACAGAACCTGTTCACTATTACCGGTTACTCAGGATTATCTCCTGAAATATCAGGTGGGAATATCTTTGGTAAAGGCAATGATACAGGACACTATCCTCCTGTAAGAACGATCACCGCTGGTATTCAAATGTCATTCTAATTAAATAAAACAACAACAGCCATGAAATATATAAAGAAATCTATATTCGCATTTTGTTGCCTGGGGCTTGTATCTTGCGCAGATAGCTTCCTGGAACAAAATAATCCAAACCGGGAGACTATCGGCGACTTTTGGAAAAATGAGACTGAGTTGATGGAGGGATTAAGCGCTGCTTACCGTCCGCTCCGGTTCAACGGTTTGTACTCAAGATGGTTACATGTATTATATATATCCCGGTCTGACGAAGGCTACTCGCTTTCTTCCGACCCCAACTTTGCCTCCTATTCGAGTTTCCTTACCCGGAATAACGATAGTACCGAAGGGGTACTTTATCCCTGGCTGGATATGTACAAAGGGATCTTCTGGGCAAACCAGGTGTTGGATAATGCCCCGGAAATAGAAGGGATAAGCGAAAGCCTGAGAGAACGCATTATTGGTGAAGCCAGCTTCCTGCGGGGGATGGGATACTTCCATCTGGCGGGTACGTATGGACGCGGTCCTATCTCATTAAGCTCTATGGCTGGTGAAGAAAGGGAAATCGGCGAAAAACCTGACCTGTACGAGCAGGCTAGGAAAGACTTTGAACTGGCCGCAGAAGCAGGCCGCTTACCTAATTATTATGACAATGCTAATGTGGATCGTGTAACCCGCGGAGCAGCCCTGGGTATGTTGGCAAAAGTATATGTACAGCAGAAAAACTGGAATAAAGTGGAAGAGCTGTGCCATGAGATCTTCAATCTACAGGGTGCCAATGGACAGCCGGCGTATGATCTGGTAGCTAACTATGTGGATAACTTTAAAGAAAATACGGAAAATAATTCTGAATCTTTATTTGAAGTTCAGTTTGACGGAACCATCTATAATGGTATTGAATTGGGTTGCCAGCGTGCTAAATTCTTCGGACTGCCTGGGCCTTCCTTCGATGATGTTACCCCAAGTGATGTGGTAAAAACCGATCTGGAGAAAGAAAAAACCATCGATGGTAAAACAGACCCACGTTTGAAAGCTACCCTGTTCTACTATGATGAAGAAGATCCGGATGAATTGCTGTATGGCATGACCTGGCGCGAACGCGAACTGAATGACGCAAAAGTATACTGGCGGAAATATACCAATTATGATACGCAGGATACCGAAGGCTTCAACTCTGGTATCAACTACCGGGTATTACGTCTGGCAGATATGTACCTGTTGTATGCCGAGGCATTGAACGAACTGGGCCGTACCGGCGAAGCCTATGCCTATATCAATAAAGTAAGAAACCGGGTAAACCTGCCTAACCTCGAAAACTCTACCGTATTTACCGGTATTGGTAACGACCAGGCGAAGATGCGCGAGCAAATTATGCACGAACGCTTCTGTGAGCTGGCCGGCGAATGCTGGAGATGGATGGATTTGGAACGTTGGGGTATGTTTGAAGATCAATTGAAAATCAACTGGTTGGCCTCACGCGACTTTGAGTTCGAAAACTTTACGATTGGTAAGAGCGACCGGTTCCCGATCCCTTACAGGGAAATCCCGCTGGTTGACGGACTGGTACAAAATCCTGGCTTTTAATTTCTCATAAAATAGAAACGAAACGGAAAAGCATTTCAATGTTTGCTTGTGAGATGTCAATAGAAATGCTTTTCCGTTCATTTTTTCTGTAAAACCATATGGAAGCATCCTGTCTTTTCATATGTAACGGAAAAGGAGGTTGTCAGCATGAAAAAAGAATATCATTATTGCTGCTTCTGGTAGCTGTTCTCATATCCTGCAATAGCAGTGGAAACGGGGCTTCCGGCCAGCATGAAACCTATACCTATACATCTCCGTTGCTGGTAACGTTTGGAGATCCTTTCCTGTTAAAAGCTGCCGACGGCCGTTTTTACATGTACGGAACTTCCGATGGTATCAATGGCTTTAGGGTATATTCATCGGCCAACCTGGCCGATTGGACAGACGAAGGAGTGGTATACGAAGGAGGTAAAGAAGATTCCTGGGCACTTAACTGTTTCTGGGCACCGGAAGTGTATGAACACAATGGAAAATATTATATGTTTTTCAGTGCCAACTGGAAACATAACCCTACCAACGAACTGGAAACGTTCCGGATCGGGATTGCCGTGGCTGATAAACCTACAGGCCCGTTTGTGAATGTAAGCGACCAGCCACTTTTTGACCCGGGCTATCCGGTGATCGACGCCAATGTCTATTTCGACGATGAGAACAACAAGGCTTACCTCTATTTTTTAAGATGTTGCTACAAACATCCGGTAGAAAGTGAAATTGCCGGTTGGGCCAAAGAACAGGGATGGTTTGACGAGATTGAAGAAAGCTGGGTATACGGTGTAGAGCTGAAAACTGATTTCTCCGGTATTATCGGAGAACCGCAGGTATTGCTACGCCCCCCCTGTAAAAATGGATGATATCCAGGCAGAGTGGGAGAGCCGCTCGGTTACTTCGCAGGAAGTAAACCGCCGTTGGACAGAAGGTTCATACCTTTTCAAACAGGGTGATACCTATTATATGATGTATTCCGCCAATTATTTCGGAGGCCAGTATTATGCCGTCGGCTATGCCACTGCCGATAATCCGTTAGGCCCTTTTACAAAAGCCGCAAACAATCCTGTATTAGAGAAAAACAGCAACGAAGGCGGAAATGTGACAGGTACCGGACATAATATGATGCTGGAACTACCCGACGGCCGGATGCTATGTGTATACCACGCACGTACCCGGCAAACCGGCGAAAATAGAGTTGTCTTTATTGACCGCATGGAAATAAAGGAAAATGGCGAATTAGTTGTCCATGGCCCTACCACCGGCAAACAGTCAATAGAATAAATGATAAATTAAGATACCATGAATAGAAGGAAGGTATCCAAAGCCTGCTTATAAAATAATAAGCAAAGTGTTCCCCGCGCAGGCGGGGATCGCATAGGCACTACAGATATTTCTTATAAAATTATAAATAAAGCCTGCTCTTTTGCGATCCCGGATCAGGTCCGGGAACATCTTTAGTGTTTAGGATACATTCTTTTTAAATTAAACAATACAAATAAAAAATACTTATGATCAAAAAACGGATTTTTGTAGCTCTGTTTGTTTTTTCATCCATGATGATGAACGCCTGGGGATCGGAGTTCCGGCTAACACTCAAGTCGCCGGGCAACGATGCCGAAACGTATGTGTTAAAAGAAAACACCAACGGTAGCCTTACGGCTGATACTAATCTCCCTTTATCGGTTACACGCCGGGTAGAAGAGCAGAATAGTTTAACCCGGATCTACCTCACCTTACAGGCTACCGACCGGGTATATTATAATTACGAAGAGATCTATTCGTCCGGCTTCAACCACGACGACTGTCTTTTCTATATGCCGGGCTTCTGGTACCGCAAAAACCTGCGTTCACCCAAAGAGGCTCCCTCTTTCTATACGAGCGATAGCTGGAATGTACGCGAAGACCGTCTGAGTACTCCACTGACCGGTATTTACGACGAAAAGAGTAACCAATATTATACCGTATTGCGGATTGACGACTTTAAAGAGGAAAGCCAGCCCTGCCACCTGTCGGGCGATGTGATCCTGTCGGATAAAACCTCCCTCGGCTTTACCGGTTTCCAGAATGTAGGAAGAAAAGCCTCCCTGGTATTTGGTTTTCCTTACAGTGAAGCTCCTAAAACCTATATCCGTAAGTTAACCCTGGTTCCTGCAGTCCGTGCATTTGAAAAACTGGAAAAAGGCGAAACCCGCGAGCTGGTATGGGAAATCAAAAAAGGTTCTTCGGCCGATTATTCCGGTTTTGTAGCCGAAATATGGAACTATTCGGTAGATACTTATCAACCACAGGTGGTAGAAAACCAATTGTCTGCCGATGAAGCCAAAGAGATAATGACCAACTACTTCATGGAAAGCTATGTAGATAAATTCCCATTGAAGTTTTATTCAGGTGAACGGATCATGGTTGACGATTGCGAAGCCAATGGCCGTGCCGAAGTGGGCTTTGTAGGCCGTACGCTGTTGAATGCTTTCAATGCCCTCGAATATGGGGAAGCCAACAACTGCCCCGACCTGGTGGCACAGGCCAATGCTATTTTCGATAGTTACCAGGAGCATGGATTTACCCCCCCCAACGGATATATCCGCGAATTTGTTAATTTCGACGATAACGAAGAGACCCATGCATTAAGTATCCGCCGCCAGTCGGAAGGTGCTTTTGCCGTATTGAACTACCTGGAATATGAAAAATGGAAAGGAAGAAAACATCCGGAATGGGAAGCACGGATCAATAAACTTCTGGGCCTGTTCCTGACGATCCAGAATGAAGATGGAAGTTTCCCCCGTAAATTCGACGACAACAGCAAAATTGTAGATGCCTCGGGCGGTAGTACTCCATCCGCTACTTTACCGCTTACCATGGCATATGCCTATTTCAAAAATAAAACCTATCTGGAAAGTGCAAAGAAAACAGCCGTTTACCTCGAGAACGAACTGATCTTGAAAGCCGATTACTTTTCGTCTACACTGGATGCAAACTGCGAAGATAAAGAGGCTTCCCTATATACTTCCACTGCGATGTACTATCTGGCCATGGTCTCTAAAGGAAAAGAGCAACAACATTATATCGACCTTTCCCATAAAGCGGCTTACTTTGCCCTGTTATGGTATTATACCTGGGATGTTCCTTTCGCGCAAGGCCAGATGCTGGGCGATGTAGGCTTCCGGTCAAGAGGCTGGGGGAATGTATCGGTGGAAAACAACCATATCGACGTATTTATCTTCGAATTTGCTACCGTACTCGATTGGCTTGCTTACGAACGCAACGAACCCCGCTTCTCTGAATTTACCGCTGTAATTAAAACATCTATGTTACAACTGATGCCGGTAAAAGGAAATATGTTCAACATTGCCAAAGTAGGCTATTACCCCGAAGTAGTACAACACACCAACTGGGATTACGGACGCAACGGAAAAGGTTTCTATAACGATATTTTCGCTCCGGGATGGACCGTAGCCTCATTATGGCAGATGTTGTCGCCCACCCGCGTAGAGGATTACTTCAACTACAAACGTAAATAATCAATAAGGGAGATCATAAGTTATATATTTTGGATTAGACTGATTTCTTTCAAACATGATCAACTGGGAAGGGACTGCCTCATTTATTTGAGGCAGCCTTACTTTTATAAGAAATATAAATCAAAGTTTTTACTTGAAATAGATCAGGAAATCAATGCTGGTCGGAAAATTTGATAAGAAATAATATAAATGTCTATAAGATAAGCACCTGCCAGTTCCCCGCGCAGGCGGGGACCGCACCAGAACAGGCAGAAATCCCTTTTTTCGTATTTGAAACAGACACTTTTTCGCGGGAACTGACTAAAAAGTAAGTCGGGCATCCGATAAAGTTATGGTTTATAAGCTAACAAGTCCTGAGGACTTACATGTGCATAACCCCGAGTATTACCTGCCGAGCTGTTAAATTCTCTCTCCTTAGTCCTGCAAGGACGGTCTATCCTAGCCCAGGGCACCAGCCCTGGGTAGTTAAGAATATAATGATGTGTGGGAGTGCTGTAAGTACAATATAATAAAAATTGATCCTATATATATTTTATGCCGTGCTTACAGCACTCAAAAAAGATCCATATCAACCACCCGGCACTACGTACCGGGCTAGGATAGACCGTCCTTGCAGGACTAAGGGGAGAGAATTTAACAGTCCTGGGGTAGATAGAATCCTTATGCCTACAATCCTGTAAAAGGGTTGCACTCCATCCGAGGTGCAGGAAAAGGAGGCTTTTTGTTACCACGAGTGTTACCCAGTCATGGTCGGAAGATTTTAAATGGGAATAATAATTTGATTATCGACACTGTAAAAAGTAAAAATAAATAGACTCAGTTCCACGCGCAGGCGGGAACCGTAGGCCGGCCTTAGCCAATCGCACCAGCACTGTCTGTTTTAGCATTAAAAACAGAAAAATACTGTCTGCTCCAATGCGGTCCCTGCCTGCGCGTGGAACTGATAACGTTCTATTTCATAGATATTTATTATTTTAATAAATCTTCCGAATATCCCTGATCTCCTGATCTCTGCCTGCCGGATATAAAGATCTCCCGGTTCGCCTCAACTATTCAATCATTTCTCCCAAAAGTTTTTTCTCAAATCATCTGTCATCTGTCACGCTTTATATACTAATTGGTTGTATATAAAACTTTAAACCCGTGACAGATGCGTAAAAACATCTATCATAAAGGGGTTCATCTGTCACATTTGGGATGCATCTGTCACACATAACCGCAAAAAAGAGGTTGAAATCCACTTCAAAAAACACAAAGAAGATAGGAGTATTAGCTGTAAAAACAAGGCTCTTTACCTGTGGGAGTCCGTTGTTTTATGTGGCTCTTGCAGGTGGGCCAACCAGCCCACGTTCGAGGGCTTACTAGCCCACATGTGTGTGCCCATTAGCCCACGTACGTGGGCCGGTAAAAAGGTAAAGGGAAAATAGGTTAATTCTAAGGAAAAAGTAAAAGAGCACGAGGTAAGAAACAGATAACTACAGGGCAAATCTGCTTTGTAAAACCCAGCAGATTTAAGCCGGTAAATAGCCCAAAAGTGTGACAGATGCATCCCAAATGTGACAGATGAATGGGGTTTGTGACAGATGATTTTTGCATCTGTCACGCAATTATATCCTGATCTACAGGTGATTAAATCTTTTATGTGACAGATGACAGATGTTTTGAGAAAAAAACTTCTGAGAGATATAAAAATGAAAAAAAATCCCATTCCTATGTTATGTTTTCTTTCCTTTGCCGTCATAAGTATAAAATAGAACTGGGAGAGTTTAAAATAAAGATCATACCACTCAGGGAGAAATTACTCAATTTCTCGTTTAAGCTGATGGAAGACAGGGCCGAAGCAGAAGACATTGTGCAGGAGGCATTCCTGAAGCTATGGTGTATCTGGCATAAACTCGACGAATACCGTAGTGTGGAGGCACTGGCCATGCAGGTTACCAAAAACCTGGCGTTGGATAAGCTCCGGGCGCGACGACCGGAAGAAATTCCGGTGGAGAACCTGCAATTCGAAGCAGGGCCTGCCGATCCGTCTCGCCGGCTGGAAGAGCAGGAGGCGGTTGAACATATCCGTAGCCTGATCGGCGAACTCCCCTCTTTGCAACAGGCCATTATCCGGATGAAAGATATCGAAGGATACGAACTGGCCGAGATTGCAGAAATCACCGGCACACAGATAGAGGCGGTACGTGTCAACCTCTTGCGGGCCAGGAAAAAAGTAAGGGAACAGTTTTTACACTTAAATAAAATGAAACAGTATGAATATAGATAATTAATAGACCGGTATTTTGAAGGGGAAAGACCGGTATTTTGAAGGGGAAACCTCGGCCGAAGAAGAGCGCCAGTTACGACGCTTTTTACAACCGGCCCGGTACCGCCGCATCTGGAATGCTATATTCCGCTGTTTGCCTATTTCGAAGAGGAGATCAATAAAGAGAAAGAGCAGGTGCCGCTGGCCGTAGTAGACAAACCAGCCAAACGGATTTTCTTTTCTCCGCGTCGTGCTCTTTATCTATTATCGGGGGTAGCAGCAGGGCTGGCCATCCTTTTAACTGTGAACTGGCTTTTCAATGATACGGATACCCGCTTTTGCTCCGGTAATTATGTAGTTATCAATGGCAGGTGTTATACCGACATCCATAAAATACGCGAAGCAATGTACCAGACGATGCAGGAGGTAGCTACGCCGGCCGAAGCCTATTTTCCCGGAGAAGAACTCTCTACCCTGGAAAAAGAGTTTTTTGAAAACCAGCTACGCGAGTTAGGTAGCTTATTTAGTGACGAAGAAGACGAATAAAAATATGAATATGAAACAGATACGATACATCGGAGTAATATTGTTGCTGCTGGCTAGCCTGGTTCCCGGGCCGGTACAAGCAATGGAAATGCAGAAGGGAGTCCGGATTGCAGAAGTGTTCCAGCGCTATGGCAAGAAAAAGAATGTAACGATGGTAGAGCTGTCTAACGAATTGTTGGAAACCTATGGGATGGCTCATTATAAAAGTATTGTGATCAAAGATGATCCGGATGCCCTGCGCTTTATCCGTGAGTGCCTGGAAGCCGACCAGCAAGGAGCCCGCAAGATCAAGGAGGTAACCGACGATGGGGGAGTGATCTCTGCCTATTACCAACTGCCGGGGCGGGAGAACGACCTGAACCGTTTTATCCTCTTTAAACTGAATAAAAAGCGGATAATTACCCTGGTGTATATAGAAGGCGACCTGGATAGTGACGACCTGATCTCTATCCTCTTTACAAGACAGGATTTGTAATTAAATATAAAAGTAAAAGATATGAAAACACTGGTACTGATTATAGTAAGTATGCTGGCCGGTTATGGCATAGCTGAAGCAAAGGCAAAAACCACCCTTGAAATGGATACCGTCATAATGGTTGACGGAAAACGCATAGAAGTTTTGGAAGTGAACGACCGGATGAAGGTACGGGTATACACCCCGCAGGAAAATGAAGGTGAACTGGAAGATGTGATGGTGTTTGAAGGCCATTATATCGATGGAAAGAGTTATGAGAAACGGAAGTTCCTGGGAAATGTAAGCCTGCCCACCCGCCGCCACAAAAAACATTCACGCCATTTTTCCCCTCACTGGGCCGGCTTCGGCATGGGGTTTGCCAATTTTGCTGATGGAAGCCTGCATATAAATGATATCGATGGGATAGACCTCAGAAGTGGAAAGTCGCTGGAATATAATATCAACTTTTATGAAAAAGCCTTTCCTTTTTCGGTTTATAACTGGGCATTTGTTACCGGAGCCGGTATCCGGTGGAGCCGTTACCGGTTAAATGGAAATGTGCATCTGGAAGAGATCGACCGGGTTACCCAACTCGTTCCGGCTCCCGACGGTATTCATTATAAAGCCAGTAAATTGAATATCACCAGCCTTACCATCCCGGCACTGTTTGAATGGCAGAAAAGCCACCATGGAGATACCAAATACTTCTTCTCTGCCGGAGCGGTAGGCGTAGTAAAGACTATGTCGTCTTCCAAAATTGTATACCGTGATGAAAACGGAAAGAAGCGGAAAGATAAAGTAGACGGTGGTATGAATATCCACCCAGTTACGGTCGATTTCCTTTTCCAGGCTGGCCTTAGCTGGCTGGGAGTATATGCCAAATATTCACCGATGGAACTATTTGGCAGCGACCGTGGCCCGGCAGTGCATCCGGTATCATTGGGTTTGCATATTCATTTTTAATATCTTTATCCCTTAACTAAAAAGCCCGGAAACTACTCATTCCCGGGCTTTTTGTTTTATCATCTTTGAATGTATTACCAAATGATAGGATCTTGTCCGGTAGCCAGTAAATAATCATTTGCCTGGCTGAAATGTTTGTTACCGAAAAATCCACGGTAAGCTGATAGGGGAGAAGGATGTGCCGACTTTAATATGAAGTTGCGCGACTGGTTGATAAATGCCCCCTTCTTCTGCGCATACGATCCCCATAAGATATATACAATATTTTCCTCTCCTCATTCAGGCAGTTGATCACTGCATCTGTAAATGTTTCCCAACCTTTATGCTGGTGTGAGCCGGCCCGGTGGGCTTTTACCGTAAGGGTAGAATTTAATAACAGTACTCCCTGGTCGGCCCATCTGGTCAGGTTGCCTGTAGCCGGTGCCGGCGTACCCAGGTCGGTCTCGATCTCTTTGAATATATTAACCAGTGAAGGAGGAAAAGGCACCCCGTCCTGTACCGAGAAGCAAAGCCCATGTGCCTGTCCCGGCTTATGGTAAGGATCCTGTCCCAGGATGACCACCTTTACCTTTTCAAAAGGACAATGTTCGAATGCATTGAAAATAAGTGGTCCGGGAGGATATACCACACCTGTTTGATACGCATGCCTCACAAATTCAGTGAGCTGTTTGAAATACTCTTTTTCAAACTCCGGAGCTAATCTCTCTTTCCAGCTTTTTTCAATCTTAACGTCCATATTTTCTATTTGTGCTTTATATTAAATGCATACCTGCGGCCTGGGCTTCGCGGCGCATCTCTTCAGGCCATATACTGGCCTGGATCTCGCCGATATGTGCTTTGCGCAGATAGAACATACACAGGCGGCTCTGTCCGATACCACCACCGATACTCAACGGCAACTCTCCGGCTAATAACCGTTTGTGGAAGTAAAGCTCTTTTTTTTCTTCCGCATTGCATAGTTCTAACTGGCGTACCAACGCCTCCTTATTTACGCGGATACCCATCGACGAAAGCTCCAGCGAACGGTTCAATACCTCATCCCATACCAACAGGTCGCCATTTAAGCCTGTTTGTCCGTTTTCGGCCACAGTCGACCAGTCATCGTAGTCGGGAGCACGTCCATCATGTTTCTCCCCATTGCTCAGTGTACAGCCTATCCCGATAATAAAAACAGCACCGTATTCTTTTGCAATGGCGTCTTCGCATTGTTTTGCAGTAAAGGTAGGATATTTTTGTAATAAATCCTCTGCATGTATGAAATGAATTTGCCGTGGAAGCGTAGGACGGATTTCCGGATACATTTCATATACCAGATATTCCGTACGAACCATCACTGCATAAATACGGCTCACGATCTCCTTCAGAAAATTAACACTTCGTTCCTTTTCGCTCATTACCCGTTTCCAGTCCCACTGGTCGACATACAGAGAATGCAGGTTACCCAGCTCCTCGTCCGAACGGATTGCGTTCATATCGGTATAAATACCATACCCTTCTTCTATATTATAATCGGCCAGCGTAAGCCGTTTCATTATAATCGGCCAGCGTAAGCCGTTTCCACTTGGCAAGGGAGTGTACAATTTCTGCTTTCGAATCATCCAGGTCTTTGATCGGGAAAGTTACAGCACGTTCGGTTCCATTCAGGTCGTCATTAATACCCATTCCCTTCAATACAAAAAGGGGAGCCGTAACCCGGCGTAGCCGTAGTTCGGAGGAAAGGTTCTGCTGGAAAAAATCTTTGATCTTTTTGATACCTATTTCTGTTTGGGCCAGATTCAGGATTGCCTTATATCCAGCAGGTTTAATTAAATAACTCATATTTTTGTTATGCTTTGTGTTTGCTGATTGTAAGCGGCAAAGATAACCAATAATAGAAAATTTGCAATCGGATGAACGGTTTTTCTTTGCAATTTGGAAGATAAAGATTTGAAAGAGGTTGCAAAATATCAAAAAATATCCGTAAGTACCTGATTCAGGAAACCGGAAAGAGATAATTGAGTGATTTAGCAAAAGAATTTTTTTATACATTTGGTATACTGCCGGATTATATATACTTTTGCACAGTCTTTGGCTCGGTAGCTTAGTGAATAGAGCGTCAGATTCCGGTTCTGAAGGTCGTGGGTTTGACTCCCACCCGGGTCACAAACAAGTTTAGAAGAATTATACTTTACCATAAGTATAATTCTTTTTCTTTTTCCTATACCTCTTCTTTTTTTATCCTTATACTTTTTTCTGCATATACTTATAGTGTTTTTACGTTCCACGACTGTGAAACCTACGTTCTACGGTCGTGAAACGTAGAAAAATAGTAAGGAAACACAAAAAAAGATAGCTTATTCCCTCACATCTTTCTGCTTGTAACTTCCAAATTTAGTGAGAATTAGGAAAATCCCGGATCATAAAAGAGATCCCTTGCTAATTCTATTAGTAAGGGATCAACTTATCAATAAATAATATATGTATATGAAAAGGTTTTTTTAAAGGCTATCTCCAAAATCTTTTTTGAACTTTTCTACCAGGCGGGCAGGCCAGTTGGAAGTAGGCTCTAATCCTCCCATAAAGAAGCGTAATACGGGAGGTTCGTACGTAAACCGTAAGCCACCGATCAGCTCGCGGTTATCATATAGCCAGGTCAGGCGGTCGAGTACATACTTAAC
Source organism: Tannerellaceae bacterium (assembly GCA_021204405.1). Lineage (GTDB taxonomy): Bacteria > Bacteroidota > Bacteroidia > Bacteroidales > Tannerellaceae > JAJPZJ01. Next base: position 16,987 of record JAJPZJ010000103.1, read on the forward strand.
CTGCGACAGGGTGAATACGCGCCGGGGTAAAGCCAGGCGTAATAATTCAATGTTGGCTAAGATTTCTACGCCGTTTTCGTCCCGTACGCTTGAGATAGTTCCACGCTCCATACCCCTTACACCGGAGATCAGATAATAGGCTGCGGCCAGTGCACCGGCAGGATACTCTGTCTGGGGGATATGCTGGCAGAAACTGCCGGCATCTACGTGTGCACCTAGTACACCCGGAGGGGTTACTACCGGGATACCCTTTTTATCAAGCTCTGTTACCAGGTGTTCGATGAATTTAGGACTTTGGCTGATCATGGTTTCGTCCAGCGTTTCCCGCAAACCTACTGCGATGGCTTCAATTTCCCTGACGGATATCCCTCCGTACGTAAGGAATCCTTCATATAATGGGATGAGGGCTTCCATTTTATAATAAAGTTCTTTCCGGTTGATACAGATACCACCTCCGCGGGAAGAACTCAGTTTGCGTGCAGAGAAATATACCAGGTCGGCCAGGTCGGTCATTGCCTTGATAATATCGCCCAGGGAGTTTTCTTTCCATGCCTGTTCGCGCTCTTTGATCAGGTAGGCATTCTCGCCGATCAGACTGGCATCAAGTATCAACATGATACCATACTTATCGGCAATCTGGCGTACATCCATCAGGTTGGCCATCGAGAAGGGCTGTCCGCCAATCAGGTTGGTAGAGGCTTCCATACGGATAAAAGATATATTTTCCACGCCATTTTCCTCTATACATTTTACCAGTTTATCTATATCGATATTTCCTTTAAACGGGTTGGTTGATTGGAGGATAAGTGCATCGTCGTGTAAAAGTTCGGCAATTTTACCTCCTACCTCCAGGATATGGGCCAGGGCAGTGGTAAAATGGTAGTTCATCGGGATTATATTCCCCGGTTTGATAAATGTGCGTGAGATCACATTTTCGGCAGCCCGGCCCTGGTGAACAGGCAAAAGATATTTCTTTTCCAGTACATCTTCTACTGCCTGCTGGTATTTGTAGAAACTTTGCGAACCTGCATAGGCATCGTCGGCCTGGAACATGGCGGCAACCTGGTTGTCGCTCATCGCGTTGGTACCGCTATCGGTCAGCATATCGAGGTATACATCTTTGGTATTTAACCGGAAGGTATTGAAACCGGCCTCTTCAATAGCGTTTAATCGTCTTTCAATAGGAACTAAATGTAGTTTCTGTACCACTCTCACTTTGTGCAGCTCCAAAGGGATGTCTTCCCCGGAGTAGAATTTTACTTTTGACATTTTATATTGGTATTAGATTAATGATTATCCGCATAATGTCCTATTATAAATTCTGGATTTGAAGTCGGAGTTTT
>JAJPZJ010000115.1 GCA_021204405.1 Tannerellaceae bacterium
CATTCATATGATGTTCAATAAATCAACGGACATTATGCGGATAATCATATTATATATATCCCTCCTTACCTGTTGCAAGTCTGCTCCAAAATTTACTTTAGCAGATAATTCATCTGTTAATCTATATTCTATATAGGCATTACCCATAGAACGGTTGGTACGGCTTTTACTGGAAACTCCTTCTATAATACTTACCGGATTATTGATCGTTAGAAAAGCCGATTCCGAGAAGTTACCCGAAGAATTATAGACCGGCTCGGTAGGGTCGTACAATAAGGCAGCATTTATAGGGCCTGCCTGTTCATTTATACCATTACCATCTACTGCATTTTTATCTTCTATGACACTGTTATTCACATTGATGCCTACCTTACCTCTGTCGCCTAATTTACTTTCTACATTTAAACGCAGGATATATTTATCTATACCAGTATTTTTTTACTACTCCATCCTGGCTAAGGTAATTAAACGAAGTATAATAACTTGTTTTTTCATTTCCACCCGAAAGGGACAGGTTATGGCTTTGTACAAAAGCATTCCGGAATATTTCGTCCTGCCAGTCTGTCCCTTTGCCTATCCGGTTTATATCTTCCGTTGTAAATACAGCCGTACCTCCTCTTTCAACTGATAATTCATTCATGGTACGGATATATTGTTCTGTAGAAAGTACATCTATTTTTTTAGCTACCTGCTGTACGCCTGCATTAAACGAGTAATTCACTGTAGTGCCGTCTTTCCGTCCTCTTTTGGTAGTAATAATTATCACTCCATTAGCTCCTCTGGAACCATAAATGGCAGTAGCGGATGCATCCTTCAGGATTTCTATGGATTCAATGTCATTGGTATTTAATGAATTAAGCGGATTACGGGGTGTCTGGTTCTCTGCCAAACCTCCCTGCCCCGACGAGGCAGATAAGGTAGAGGAGTTATTAATAGGTAAGCCATCTATTACATACAAGGGTTCATTGCCTGCATTGATGAAACTTCCTCCGCGGATACGGACTGAAATTCCACCCCCCGGTTCGGAACTGCTTTGTTGTACCTGTACGCCCGCCGATACTCCCTGTAATAGCTGGTCAACCGAAGTAGCAATTTCCAAATTAAGATCCTTATCTTTTAAAGAAGCTACTGAACCGGTTATATCTTTCCTTTTCTGAGTTCCATACCCAACCACCACTACACCTTCCAGATAATACAGGTTTTCTGTAAGTTCAACTAATAACGATTCATTCAGGTCATATATATTTATCTCCTCCGTACGGTATCCCATATAGCTGATATGTAAAACAACGGGTAATTCTTCACTCACCGGAAAAGTAAAATATCCGTCTATATCCGTAATCGTTCCTGTATGGGTACCCGGAAAAGCAATAGAAGCTCCGATAATAGGTTCTTCTGTCCGTTTATCCACTACCCTCCCATTTACCCTGTTCTGTGAATAAATAAGAGAAGGGAAAAATAAAAAAATAAGGAAGAGATAGAGAAACCTTTTCCCTGTTAACAATACCTTTCTTTTTGCCATGATTTCTTTCAAATAATTAGTTAAAAAGCTTATAAACAGCATAATCTCCGGCAAAATAAAGGATTATAAAACAGGTATTATATACCGTAAAGGCAGTAAATTACCTACCGCATAGTTAGTACCAAATAAAAATTAACTAATCTATGCGGTGTGGATAATAAACTGATAATAAATCCCATACCTTATCTAACCCCTCTATTATCAGACAAGGGAGGCGGCAACCTATTCCTATCTTACTTTTTCCTTATATTTTATAACGCAAAAGAAAATAAAAGTCTGTTTTCCGGTTACCTGCTATCTCTTCCTGATTGGTTCCTATGGTTTCCCGGTCTGAATAAATAGTAGAAGATATTTTTGTCGACAGGGAGATCCGTCTGCCTATTTTACTTCCTATTACACAACCATACCGGATTCCTTTTCCATATAGAGAGGGACGGGAAAAAGTATAAAGCAGGTTTTTTTCATAGGAGGTAATGCGTACACTATAATCGCCGGTATTAAAATAAGAGCAGAAAACATTGGCTGTAAATGATGGTTTAACCGGTTGATAAGTTATATGCTGACTTATTACCCAACTGGTTACCTGTTTTATTTCATCCTTATAAGTAGTTAGGTCGAATGAGCTGCGGCAACTGATAGGAGAGAAGGTATAACTACTTTGTATTCTGAATCGGTTCATTTGATAAGGATGGATTGTTACCAATATACTGTCTGTCCTATTTTTCTCCCTTTTATTATATCGGTAACGGATATAGGTTGAAAACCTGCTATCCGGGTTATAATCGGCCTGTAGCATATATTCTACTCCTTTTGAAGGGCTATCCGTTCCATATTTTAACCAGGGGAACCGGTAGTGATCTATATAACCACTTAATTTAATATATTTAAAAGGATTCCATTGCATACCTATATACAATCCCTGTTCATTCTGGATATTGGTATTCTGGGAAAAAGAGTTACCCAGGAAAGAATGATACTTTTTATTATAATACCTGTAGAGAAACACAGCAGATAAATAAGAGGTAGGTGAAAGCTGAATTCCATTCAGTGTAGCCATAGCTCCATTGCGGGAAGGCAGTTTCTCCGAAAAACTTCATGTAATTATTTTTCAACAGGTAATCCACACTATAATTTTGATTTACATTTCCACGGAAATGATGAATGTTATAAGTTTTTTCAACAGGATTTACATTGAAATGATGAAAAAAGTAGGAGAGGAAAGTTACTCCGATTCCTGCATAATTATTCCGGTAATTTATATTTTCACCGTATACCGTAAAAGGGATCACTCCTTTTTTATCCTGCTCACCGGGTGTCCGGTGTAATCCATCCGTTTTGAAGGAGGTTATCTCTTTTTCATTTTTAATATTTCCATCCAGTTTTTTATGAGAAATGAACAGGTTAATAACTGCTTTACCTGCTTGGAGAGTAGCCGCACCTCCCCGTAAGAAATCTGTTTCATTGGTAGAATAGTGATGGCGAAAGCCGTTTCTTTTCCGGTCCGGTTGTACCAGCAGGTTATTTTTGCCCATGTTAAAGTCATGGCTCACTACGAGTCTCTGCCCGAATGATACTTTATAATCTCCTGCAATAAATGTTTTTAACCTGTTCATATCTTTTAGTTCCATATAACCGGAATAATAATCATACCCTTTATGATAACGGTTCATAAAAGGTTCACCGGCATCTTTTTCTGCTACCATTTCCCAACCGATCCGGTTATCCATTGCATACGCATAGCGTATAGATTAATAGAAAGGTTCGCTCAGATATTTCCGGTTGGGATATCGTTGTAAGATGGAATCGGAATACGAACGATATCCGCTTTTCTGTTGAAAACATCTATTATAGCTGATAATAAATTCGTTAGAACCATACTTTAACAAGTTATTCACAGTTATTAGTCTCTTTTCAACATAATTTTCATCGATATAAACAAAAGGAAGAAGGAGGGAAATAGTATAGTAGTCCAACGTCTGAAGGTTTTTTAATTCATATAAGGACACCATGTTTTCATACCATAACCGGTATGAAATAATCTCCTCTATTTGTTGATCTGAAAGAAAGGGAAGCCGTTGCAGGTCGCTGTCCGTCACCCTGTTTATTTCCATAGGAGTGGAACTGAGCCGGGAAAGTTCATTATATATTTCTTCCATTGGCTGTTCGTCTTCCTCATCAGTAATATCCTGCAACTTTTCAATATATTCCATCCACAGGTTATTTTCTTTCGTTATCTGTAAAAAGCACTGTATATTAATAAGATAATATCCCATCAACATAGTTATGAACAACTTATTCATACGTTATCAAAACCTGTATTCTATTCCTAAACCCAAACTTACTCCCAATACTGTATGATAGGAAAGTACCGTATCTATTATAAAATTACTCAGCTTATACCCGGTACCCAAAGCAGGCATACGATGCTGTCCATCTATTCCTGTTCGCATAAAAAAGGTTTGATAAGGTTGGTATTCCATACCAAAGGAAGGCACAAAAAAAAGAAGTTTTATTTTTTTAATACTTCCTATTATAAATATTCTGTTGATAACCTGCCATTGAAAACCTAACTGGAATTTATAGTCACTAAAAAGTTTATTATCAGTTATTTTTTCAGATAATAAAAATGAAGGATAATTCATTATCAACACACCTATCACCAACTTATGAACAGGTATATAAATCGCTCCGAGATCACTTCCCAGGGTAGAAATCCTACGTTCATGGAATGGAGCCTGGTTTATCATATAGCTAAGTGCTATGCCAACATACCAGTGTTTACTTATTTGAGTGGAGAGGGAAGAACGAAAAAAAAATTTCCCTGTATTCATCATAGCCGAAAGTTGAAATAAACAGACTTGTAGCCAGATGTTTACCTGGATAGCAAATACCTATTCCACCCGTTGTTAATTCTTTCAACATATACCTGTTGAAAACATCTATCCTGACTACGGATTCTGTTAATACAGAAGCTAGTGCAGGATTATAAAGTACAGACTGTGTGACTCCGTTATTTCCTTTAGCCAATGAATTAATATTTACATTTCGTAAATCTGTAGTAGCATAACAGGGAGATAACATAACAGGGAGATAAAAAGAAGCATAGCAAGCTCCAGTAAATAATTTGTTTTTTCATAATGCGGTTTGGTTAGTGAAGGTGACGACACAAAAATATGGATTTTAGCAGATCTGGTTTCAGAAAATTATAGAATATTATTCTATTCTCTATAGAAATATTATACCTCTCAAACGAAAGTTTCTATGCTTTCAATTGAAAGATATATAACTTTTGAATGTGAACTATATTCCTTTTAATTGAAAGGAATAAATCTTAAAAAGTAACTATATATTACCGGATCTTCTTCTGATAATCTTTATATCCTTTCCTAGCCTATAAATGTTGATTAAACGTTATTAATAAAAAGTTATCTAGTATTTAAAACTGTTATAAATCAGTTGAATTAATTAAATAAGACGCTATCTATCTCAAAAACGATTATTTTTGCGAAAGATGAAAATGAAATATTGGTACATATTAATTACATCGATAATGTGTATAACCGGTGTACAGGCACAAAAGGTTAAATCAACTACATTACCCGAAGGTTACCGCAGGGCTTATATCGATGAAAGAGGAGATACGATACCTGTTGTAAGCTTACGGGAAATTTATGTGTTTCCACAGGTACGTTTCAAAAACAAGAAAGAAGAGGAAAATTATTATAAACTGGTCAGAGATGTAAAACGAACGCTTCCCTATGCCAAGATGGTATATGAAACTTTAATAGAAACCTATGAATATATGGAAACGTTGCCTAACGATAAAGAAAGGCAAAAACACCTGAAACGAATGGAAAAAGAACTTTTTCAACAATATAAACCAGAACTTAAGAAGCTCACTTTCTCACAAGGTAAATTACTGATTAAACTGGTAGACAGAGAATGTAACCAATCCAGCTATAATCTGGTAAAAGCTTATCTGGGAAGTTTCCGGGCCAGCTTCTGGAACCTTTTTGCAGGTATGTTCGGAGCCAGCCTGAAATCCGAATATGATCCGAAAGGAAAAGACACTATGACCGAGCGGATCGTATTACTGGTGGAAAATGGTTTACTCTGATAACTGTTTGAAAAAGTTCCATATAACAATCCCTCCGGTAACCGATACATTCAACGAATGTTTAGTACCATACTGGGGAATTTCAATACATAAATCACACTTATCAACAACCGCCTGTTGAACACCTTTTACTTCGTTTCCTAATATCACAGCATACTTCCGGTCCCTGGATAATACCAGTTTATCCAGCATTGTACTGCCTTCGGCCTGCTCAATGGCACAAACAGTATATCCATGGTGCTTTAACTTATCAACAGCTTCCAGTGTATCTTTAAAATATTCCCAGGGAACTGTATCTTCCGCTCCTAAAGCTGTTTTATGAATCTCTGCATGGGGTGGGGTAGCAGTAATTTCACAAAGATAAATCGCCTCTACTTTAAAAGCATCCGATGTACGGAACACTGAACCTACATTATTCAGACTCCTGATATGATCCAACACAACAATCAATGGTATTTTATTGCTATCTTTATATTCTTCAGGAGAAAGACGGTTTAATTCTGTTATTTTTAATTTACGCATATCTATATATAACCAGCCGCAATAAAAGTAGCAAAAAGCAGTAAATGCACCGTTGAAAACCTATTGATAAGTAGTGAATATAAAATGAAAAATATTTCTTGCATTTCTCAACTTCTTATATATACCCATCCCAACATATACCTGTCAATAAAAATTGTACCTTATTTATTACAATCTATCAACACCTGTTATACACCGATAGTAAGCTATCAACAGATAAAAACTTTTCCACACCTTAGTTTATCAACAAAAGACTGATAACTTTCGTAATTATTTCATATTTAATATATAAAGGTAAATTATCTATGTTGGTATCTTATTCATAACCTTACCGGGAATATTAATATCACAATAAACAAGGAAAACAGAAAAAATCTATCAACGATATTAACCGCATATCATATTCATTATATTTATTTTTAAATTAAAGATTAAATAAAGATATAATATAAGATTGTGGATAACTCCGGGAGAATATCAGTAAGAGAGAAAGGTTCCGTTTGTGATAAAAGATATTTTCTATATAGGATAGAGTTATTTATTAGTTAGAGTAATCCTGCGCTTTTAATATCAAAAGTAAAATCTTTCCGGCAGTCGTATTGCCTACATGAATAGATCTTTATTCCGATATGTTTAACGAATATAGTAAACCTAAATAAAGAAAGTTATTAACTTTGCAAATTATAAACAGGATGTTGATAAGATAGGTAAGTAATAGATTATTAGTCGAAAAGAGTTGGATAACTATGTTTATAAGCTTTTAATTTCGTATATTTACTTTTCGTTTTGTCAATTATATAAGTTTATAATAAGAAGATAGTTTACTAATAACAGGTGAATATAACAATGGAAAATCAATCAATAGGATATATGAACGTACCACTTCCTGCAGGCATTGACCTGAGGGAAGAACTAAACAAATTGCGTAAAGAAAAGAATGCAATTATTCTGGCACACTATTACCAGACCGGTGATATACAGGATATAGCCGATTTTGTAGGTGATAGCCTGGCACTGGCACAATGGGCTGCTAAAACAACGGTTGATATCATCGTGTTGTGTGGTGTTCATTTTATGGGTGAAACAGCCAAGATCTTGTGTCCGGATAAGAAAGTACTGGTACCTGACCTGAATGCCGGTTGTTCCTTGGCCGACAGTTGTCCGGCGGTAGACTTTGAAGCTTTTGTAAAAGAACATCCCGGCTATGTGGTGATTTCATATGTAAATACAACTGCAGCTGTTAAGGCAGTAACGGATGTAGTGGTAACTTCTACCAATGCCCGCCAGATTGTGGAAAGTTTTCCACCGGAAACAAAGATGATCTTTGGTCCTGACCGCAATTTGGGTAACTATATCAACAGCATTACCGGACGGAATATATTGTTATGGAACGGTGCCTGCCACGTACACGAGCAGTTCTCACTGGAAAAGATCCTTGAATTGAAAGCTAAATACCCGGAAGCGGACGTGATTACTCACCCGGAGTGTAAACAGCCCATTATTCAGGTCTCAGATTTTGTAGGATCAACCGCAGCACTTCTGAAGTACACCATTCAGTCTGATAAAAAACAATTCATTGTAGCGACGGAAAGTGGTGTTATCTATGAGATGCAGAAAAAGAGTCCGGATAAAGAATTTATACCTACTCCGCCGAATGATAGTACATGTGCCTGCAATGAATGTAGTTTTATGCGGTTGAATACAATGGAAAAATTGTATAACTGCCTTAAATTTGAAATGCCGGAGATTTATGTGGACGATGCAGTTCAGCAAAAAGCGATCCGGCCTATTAAAAAGATGCTTGAAATATCAGAACAGCTGGGGTTATAAATAACCTTTTGCTGTTTGTTTATCTATATTTGTTAACTTGTTAATTAAACGTTTAAAACTATAATACCATGAAGAATCGACTGATGTATTTATTCGTATTGTTATTTACCTGTTTGAACCTGCAGGCGCAATTTACGGTAGTAGAAAACCGGAAACCTGCTTCACGTATTGTTGTAGAACAAAATAATGAAGTAGACCGACAGGCTGCTTCATTATTACAGGATTTCATTTCACAAATAAGCGGAGCTATCCTTCCCATTGTTGATAAAGGTGTTAAAAAAGGGAATATTGTAATTGGAAAAGGTAATACAGAAGGACTTACGGAAGATGGGTTCCGGTTGAAAACTGATAAAGGAATTTTGTATGTAAGTAGTGGGGGCGATAAAGGCAGTATTTACGGAGTTGTTACTTTATTGGAAGAGTATATGGGAGTAGCTTACTATACGGCTCATACCTATGATCTGGATAAAAGAGAAACTATCGTATTACCTGAATTGGATAGGGCAGAGAATTCTGCATTCCGTTACCGGCAGATGCAATGTTATGCTATCCGCCAGGATCCTGTTTATAAAATGTGGTTCCGTCTGGAAGAACCTGATGAAGAGTTTGCCGGAAACTTATGGGTACATACGTTTGATCAAATCATGCCATCCGATGTATATGGTAAATCCCATCCTGAATATTATTCGTTCATTAATGGAGAATGCCGTCCGGGAAAAGCCAGCCAATGGTGCCTCACCAATCCGGAGGTATTTGAACTGGTTAGTTATAAAATCGATTCCATTTTTAAAGCTAACCCGGATAGGAATATGATCTCCGTAAGCCAAAATGACGGTAATTTTACTAACTGTGGTTGTCCTTCCTGTAAAGAGATTGACGATAGGGAAGGAGGACCTTCAGGCAGCCTGATCTGGTTTCTGAATAAACTGGCCGAACGGTTCCCGGATAAACAATTTTCTACACTGGCTTATCTCTATACCATGCATCCGCCTAAAACTATCAAGCCGCTTCCAAATGTAAATATCATGTTATGTGATATTGATTGTGACCGGGAAGTTCCTTTAACCGATAATACATCCGGACAGGATTTTATGAAAGCGATGAAAGGATGGGTAGCGATCAGTACTAATATTTTTGTGTGGGATTATGGTATTAATTTGATAACTATGTTTCTCCATTTCCTAACTTTCCTATCCTGCAAAAGAATATCCAGTTGTTCAAAGAGCATAATGTGACGATGCATTTCTCACAGATCGGTGGCTCGAAAGGGGGCGATTTCCCGGAAATGCGTGCTTACATGGTCAGTAAACTAATGTGGAATCCTTACCTGAATGCCGATTCACTGATGCGTGCTTTTATGGATGGATATTACGGGGAGGCTGCTCCTTATATTTACCAATATGAGAAATTACTCGAAGGCGGTTTGCTGGCCAGTGGTGAACGTTTATGGATCTATGATTCGCCGGTTACCCATAAAGAGGGTATGTTAAACACCCATTGCCGTAAACGTTATAATGAATTGTTTGACCAGGCAGAACAGGCTGTAGCCGGCAATAACAACTATCTGAAACGGGTATAATTATCCCGCTTACCGCTTCAATATGCCGACCTGGAAATTGCCCGGACAGAGGGTAACCATGATATTGATGTGGTAAAAGCTAACCTGGCCTTGTTTGAAGAACGTACACGTGAGTTCGAAGTGCCTACATTGAACGAACGCAATAATCCCCGGTAGAGTACTGTACACTTTACTATGAACGTTATTTGCCTGGCAGAGCCGTTAACCTGGCTAAAGATGCCAAAGTAACCTGGATTATGCCTCCAGCAGAAAAGTATCTGGAAAAGGCTGAAAAAGGCCTTACCAACGGTTTATTTGGTGGTACTACCTTTGTTGAAAGTTGGATCGGTTGGGTGGGGTCGGATGCTTCTTTTGTTCTCGACCTGGGTGAAGAAAAAGAAATCTCTTCTATTGAGACAGATTTCCTGCATCAGTTGGGTGTATGGATTTTATTACCGAAAGGAGTAGCCTATAGTATTTCTACGGATGGTAATCATTATTCATCTTTTGGAAAAGAGGAGTTGGAAGAAGACCGTTCTTCATGGGTAAAATTTGTAGGGGTGAAGTGTGAAACTGACAGTCCTGTAAAGACCCGCTATATAAAGGTCGATATCGAAGGAGTTAAAGTTTGTCCTTCCTGGCATTATGGGGTAGGGTATCCGGCCTGGTTCTTTCTGGATGAAGTTACTGTACTTTAATAATATGAAAAAGAGGCTTCCTCAAAAGTTCTGACTAGGTTCCCGCTAAAGCGGGAACCGTAGGTCGGCCTTAGCCAATCGCATTAAAAACCGGCGGTATAAGTTACAAAAAAAATAGATACCAGTCTGTTCTTTTGCGTTCCAGGATCAAGTCCTGGAACACTTTATTTCTTTATCTTTTTGTAAAGTATAGTTTTAAGATAACCTCTTTTTATTGATATTTATTTAACAACTACTATTTTAGTAACTACACTTTCGGAACCGTTTTCAGTTGCACCGAAAACCAGATAAACACCTGTAGCTACTTTATTACCGGAACGATTCCTGCCATTCCAGGTGGCCTGTCCGCCAATCGATTTGGTCTGGTAAATCAAATTACCATTCAGGTCGGTTATTTTTATGTTGGTATTATCCATTAATCCGGTGATTGTTACCAGTCCGTTATAATCAGGATTTACCGGATTAGGAAATGCATATACATTTAAAAAATCTTCTTTCGGTGCTACTGCTTCACTCAGATAAGATATTAATCCTTCATCTGTTCCGATAAAAACATTTCCTGAATCATGATCAATAGCAATAGCATATATACCATTTGATAATAGTGGACTGTTAGATGTGTTAAAATGATAAATTATTTCTTCATTATCATCACTTAGTACATATACACCATTACTTGCTGTTCCTATCCATTTCCTATTGCCTCCATCAATAGTTATTGTAGTGATTTGTATATTATCAAGAAAATAATATGGGATTCCCTCGTCACTGGTAAGTTTGATACGGGTACATCTGAAGTTTGATGGATTACTAACTGCATTCCCTGGATTGGTGAAATAAATAGGACCTGATTGAGTACCTACCCATATATATCCTTTTTTATCTTCAGTTATACATGTATACCCAGAAGGACTAAACACTTCGCCATCCTGATCAACAAATGTAGTATAGGTAGCTGATGTATTATCTGATATAGATTCTATATCCACATTATCTATAATGATTACTTTAGGAGTAGATCGTGGAACAGCTATCCAGCGTTGATTAGTAGAAGTTATAAAAAGGTTTGATAAATAATTGATTCTACTTATACTGGTTATATATTTACTATGCCATTTTCCACTTTTATCCAGTATTTTAATGCCATCTTGTGCGATGTAATTAAGCATCCATAAATTATGGTCTTTATCAAAAGAAAGACCATTTATTCTTTCTTTTCTTATATTATCAGCTTCGTCAAAAGGAGCATTACTGCTGTTATACAAATTCTCTATCTCCATATTTTTTATTTGTACTACTCCATATCCTAATGTGGAAGCATATATATTATCCGGATCGTTAGGATCGACAACCAAACTTAAATAATCTCTGGGTGCAATACCATATTTATCCTGAATAGGTTGATTAGTTATAGAATTCCACTCTCCATCTTTATAAATCATTAAACAAGCTATATTTTCAAGATAACTACCACTAAAGGATTCTCCACCCCCTATCATATATAATCTGGAATTGTTGTATATAAGTCGGTAAGGGCTATTTATATAGGGACCATTTAAGGTAATAGCATCTTTAGCTACAGTAAATTGATTAGAAGAATTTTTTGATATTTCAATAAGACCTTTCTCACTATAAGCTATCCATATTTTATTTATATCATTATAAGAGGAGATATCTTTGATTTCGGTTTCGCTATCTCTAAGTCTGTTATAACTACCATTATTCAGATTAGAATATATGTAATATCCATCAAATGTTTTACAATATATAAGCTGATCGGTTATTTTTATATCACTAGCATATTCATCATAATGTAGTCGCTGACCACTCGTATTATAAATTCCCAGATTTTCGATAAAAAAGTAAAGTTCTTCTTTAAAAGTAAAAATATGTTTTACATACTGGTTTTCTCCTAAAGGTAGGAAATGATCTTTATAAATTGTCCAATTATTTTTATCAAGTAAATTAACAGATAAAGGAGCATACAGGATACCATTTTGAGTAGTTGCATAAATCTTATTTTCATGTATTGTACATGAAGTAACTTCAGTATTTAAATTGTAGGTCTCCGGACTTAATTTATTTTCCATATCAATAGTCATAATTCCAAATTCGGTTGACACATAAGCATATGTATTATTTAAGTATATGGAATTCACATTTTTATTAGTAAAAAGCGTATATTCGTATAAATAGGGTAAATTATAAGTTGTATTCCCTTCCAGGATATCTATGTTACTATTCTTATAAATTATTAATAAAGAGTTGGTAAATTTATTATATTTGATAAGTGATATATTATTATCATTCAAATTAAAGTATTTGTTGTATTCTTGTATACTGTTGTCTTCTTTGTCATATGAATATAAAGAACCTCGTGCTACTACATATACTCTATCTGAAGTTTCTTCTACAAGATCTGTACTATAATAAGATTTATATATTTCCCATGTACCCAATTGCTGCGCAGGCAAGGTGTTATAAGTGAAGAATATCAAAAATAATAAAGCTGATAAACGTTTCATATATTATTTATTATTGGAATATGTATTGAGAAATTCACTTAATTTTTTTACCGCTTCGGCACGGTGGCTTATCTTGTTTTTGATTTCATTGCCGAGTTCAGCAAAGGTTTTATCCCAGCCTTCAGGAATAAATACAGGATCATAGCCAAATCCGTTTGTACCTCTTTTTTCTTTTGCTATTGCTCCTTTCACTATTCCTTCAAACAGATATTCTTTATCATCCAGGATAAGAGCAATGACAGTCCGAAAACGAGCTTTTCTGTTTTTTTTACCTTCCAGTTTGGTTAAAAGCTTTTGCATGTTAGCTTCCGAATCGTGTGCATGGCCTGCATAACGGGCAGAATAGATACCTGGTTCATTATTTAGTATTTCAACTTCCAGGCCTGTATCGTCAGCAAAACAGTTTAGTGCGTATTTATTTTTTATGTAGGAGGCTTTTAGAAGTGCATTTCCTTCTAAAGTAAATTCGGTTTCATAGATATCTTCCGTACACCCTATATCACTCAGACTTAAGATAGATAAACGGGAAGATAGGATCTCCTGTATCTCCTCTAATTTATGTTTATTGTTTGTTGCAAAAACTAATTCCATTGTTGTTTATTATGTATGTAATAAAATATATGGTAATACGTTTATATTGTGTATATAAATATATAATCCATGATCTGTAGTAAAAAAAATCGAAGCTTACCTTTCAACTTTCCTATTTATAACGATAAATATATTATTTTATTTTAAGTATTTATACAGATTATCTTTTCCTTTAGCTTTAATTTTTTCTATTGACTATATAGGGATAACCCTTAGATTATTTGCTCTTTATCAGAGGAAGAAAGGATTTCTGTGGAATCCTGCGATAACTATATTTTCAGGGATAGGATGGATTTTTGTAAATGGTATAATTTTATTTTTTATCTCTAAAGAAGGATTACAGGTTGACCGGTATGAAATGATAGGATTATTCTAGGATACAGTAAGAGAAGGTAACTATCCTTATAATATAAAGAGTCCGTATGGTAATTATCCCGGTCCTATGCCTTTATATTTTCCTTTTTATATATTGGGAGAAATAGGATATATGACTATAAAGGGTGTGATAATATGGCTATTATATATATACAGGAAGTATACATTCCCTACCTTTAATTTTACTTTCCTTTTATTACTTATGTCAATGAGTATTTACTGGGAGATATTTGCACGCAGTACGATTTTCTTTAATAGTTGCTTATTTACTATTTATTTTTTTCTATCTGAAAGATTATCCTTTTACTGATAAGAAGTCGTTTTATATTTCTGCCCTATTGGGAATTATTTTCTACCCGGAATGTATTTGTAATACCCATGCTAATTTGGGGAGTTTATCTTCTTTTCCACAGGAAGATTAATTTTTCTGGACTATTGAAGTGGGGAATTGTTTTTATTATTTCATTCATAATTTCCTTTTTGCCATTTGTTTTGATAAGCCCTGGTGAATTCCTACAAATGAATCCTTTTATTATCCGGTCTTCATTTTTAATGCCATTTAATTTGATGGTGTTTTTATTGTCGTTTCAAAGGATATGAGATAGCGGAAATTACCTGTCCTACCAAATATTTTGAGGAAGCTTCTTCCATTAAATTATATGATAGTATGGTATATGGCTTCGGTGTATTGGGAGTTGCTTTCCACTATTTTTTACACCATATAAAACTGAAAAAGTACAGGATTCTATAGATTGTTTTTAATCAGGTTTTCAATGGATCAAATCCCTCTCCATATACGCCTCTTACATTACTTTGCGATATAAAGGCATTACTGTCAATCGCTTTGATAAGACGGAAGATTGTAATAGATTCTGATTTTTTTGCCAATAATACAATTACTTTCGTAGGTTGTTTGCTATAACCGCCTATGCCGTCGAGTAATGTACATCCTCTGTCGATATCTTTAATGATTGCTTCGGTGATCTCTTCATATTTATTGGAGAAAATAAGGAATTGAACCGACTGCCGGTTGGCATTGAAGATCATGTCAAGCATCTGATTGCTGATTACCATCTCTACAAACCCCAATACAATCTTTTCCACATTCCCGAATACAAAATAAGAAGAACTAATAATTACGAAATCAAACATTAAAAGCGTACGGCCAATGGAGATATGTTTATATTTGGTAATAATGGCAGCTATAATATCCGTACCTCCCGTACTACCATTGGCAGAGAAGATAAGTCCTAAAGCAAAACCACAGATACAACCTCCTATGACGATACACATAAAGGATTCGTCCTGAATAATGGGCACTCCTCCTAACCACCACTCAAAAAAAGATAAGGAGGCAGAAAGGGAGAAGACGCCAAAGATCGTTTTGACAATAAACTTTAAGCCCAGTATTTTATAGGCTACTCCCAGCAATAAAATATTGATGGTAAAGTAGGAGACTGAAACGGGGATGCCCGTAGTAAAAAACAGTAAAGCGCATGCGCCGCTTAAGCCTCCTGTAATGATCTCATTGGAAAGAATAAATCCGTTGAAACCAAATCCGTATAATGCTGTACCCAAAAATATCAGCAGATAGTCCTGGACAGAAAAGTATACTTTGTTTAACTTCGAAAAGTCCATTAAATCACAATATTAACGATCTTCTTCGGAACCACTATTACTTTTTTAGGAGTTTTACCTTCCAACCATTTAGCTGCATTTTCATGGTTCAATACCTCTTTTTCAACCTCTTCTTTGGACAGGTCGGCTGCCAGTTCTACACTGAAACGGGTTTTACCATTAAATGAAACTGCATAGGTAACCGTCGATTTTTTTAAATACTCTTCATTATGTTCCGGCCATTGGGCATCACATATGGTAGAGGTATGACCTAATATATGCCATAACTCTTCACTGATATGAGGGGCAAAAGGTGCTAGTACAATAATTAATTGTTTCAGGATCCGGTGGTTATTACATTTTAAACTGTTCAGTTCATTTACACAAATCATAAAAGCACTTACTGAAGTATTGAATGAGAAATGTTCAATATCATAAGTTACTTTTTTGATCAGTTTATGTAATGCTTTCAGTTCGGCAGCCGTAGGTTCCCCATCTGTTACCTGTAAGGTATCCCCGTTTCCGAAGAAAAGACCTAACAATTTCTTCAGGAAACGATATACACCGTCGATCCCATTTGTATCCCAGGGTTTGGATTGTTCTAACGGCCCGAGGAATATTTCATATAAACGCAGCGTATCTGCTCCGTAGCGTTCAACAATCATATCGGGATTTACCACGTTGAACATCGATTTTGACATCTTTTCAACCGCCCATCCACAGATATATTTGCCATCTTCCAGGATAAATTCAGCGTTTTTATATTCCGGGTTCCAGTTACGGAAGGCTTCGATATCCAATATATCGTTACTTACTATGTTTACATCTACATGTAAAGGAGTTACTTCGTATTGATCTTTCAGGTTCAATGAAACAAACGTATTGGTTCCGTTGATGCGGTATACAAAGTTAGAACGTCCCTGGATCATTCCCTGGTTGATTAACCGTTGGAAAGGTTCATCTTCGCATACGATACCGAGGTCAAAAAGGAATTTGTTCCAGAAACGGCTGTATACCAGGTGTCCGGTTGCATGTTCCGTACCTCCGATGTAGAGGTCTACATTCTTCCAGTATTCATCTACTTTTTTATCTACCAGCTCTTTGGTATTATGCGGATCCATATAACGCAGATAGTAAGCGGATGAACCGGCAAAACCAGGCATGGTTGATAATTCAAGGGGGAAGATGGTTTTGTTATCAATTTCAGAAGTTTCCACTACTTCCTGGTTAACGGAGTCCCATGCCCACTTGATAGCCCGTCCTAAAGGAGGTTCACCGGTTTCCGTAGGTAAGAATTTATCTACCTCAGGTAATTTTAACGGGAGTTTATCCAGTGGGAGAGGTTGAGGTAATCCTTCTGCGTCGTAATAAATAGGGAAAGGCTCACCCCAGTAACGCTGGCGGCTGAAAATAGCGTCGCGCAGACGGAAGTTGATCTTCACATGGCCTAATCCTTTTTCTTCGATATAGGCTTTGGTTTTAGCAATGGCCTCTTTTACTTCCAGTCCGTTTAAAACCAGTCCGCCTGCTATTTCTTTGCCCGGCTGCGGAGAGTTCATCATTTTACCCTCTTTTGCATCGAAACTTTCTTCTGATATATCGCATCCTTCGATCAATGGAACGATAGGCAGATTGAAATGCTTAGCAAATGCATAGTCGCGGCTGTCGTGTGCCGGAACTGCCATAATCGCCCCTGTACCATACCCAGCCAATACATAGTCGCTGATCCATACCGGGATGGCTTCGTTGGTTAAGGGGTTGATGGCATACGAACCGGAAAATACCCCTGTAACACGGCGGTCGGCAATACGTTCGCGTTCGGTTTTCTTTTTGGTAGCTGCTATATATTTATCTACTACCTGGCGTTGCTCAGCAGTGGTTAATTGATCTACTAATTCACTCTCAGGAGCCAAGACCATAAATGTAACCCCAAATACTGTATCTGCACGGGTGGTAAAGATGGTAAATTCAATATCGGAATCTTTTACTTTAAATTTCATCTCTGCCCCTTCGCTGCGTCCGATCCAGTTGCGTTGCGTCTCTTTTAATGAATCTGTCCAATCGATCGTATCCAGTCCATCCAACAACCGTTGAGCATAGGCTGATACACGTAAACACCACTGGCACATTACCTTTTGCTCTACCGGATGGCCGCCGCGTTCGGAAACACCGTTTACAACCTCATCGTTTGCCAATACAGTACCCAGTGCGGAACACCAGTTTACCATGGTATCACCTAAATAAGCAATGCGGTAGTTTAATAATATTTCCTGTTGTTCTTTATTGCTTTTTGCTTTCCATTCACCGGCAGTGAAAGTAAGTTCTTCACCACATGCTACATGTAAGCCTGCTGTACCTGAAGTCTCAAATGCTTTTACCAACTCTTCAATAGGCATTGCTTTTTGTTCGTCGTAGCAATAAAAACTATTGAACATTTTGATAAAAGCCCACTGTGTCCATTCATAGTATTCCGGTTCACAGGTACGGACTTCGCGGCTCCAGTCATAGCTGAACCCAATTTTATCCATCTGTTCCCGGTAACGGGCTATGTTGTTTTTAGTAGTGATCTCCGGATGTTGTCCTGTCTGGATAGCATACTGTTCGGCAGGTAAACCATACACATCGTATCCCATGGGATGCAATACGTTAAATCCCTGTAAACGTTTGTAGCGGGAATAAATATCTGAAGCAATATAACCCAATGGATGGCCTACATGTAAACCTGCACCGGAAGGGTAGGGGAACATATCGAGTACATAATACTTGGGTTTAGCGGGGTTCTCTGTTACTTTGTAGATGTTATTTTCTTCCCAATATTTCTGCCATTTTTTTTCAATGGCTCCAAAGTTATATTCCATACTATGTTTTATGTATATTTATTTTTATGATTATCCGCATAATGTCCTATTATAAATTCTGGATTTGAAGTC
>JAJPZJ010000148.1 GCA_021204405.1 Tannerellaceae bacterium
GTATAGTTTTGGGACAGCCCCATTTCCAGGATATTTTTATCTACTTGTAAGAAGATGTAAAAATATAATAAAGATTATATAGGATATGGACAGATGGACTGTTTTATAATTTCCGCAATTTACTAATTGCTTTTTTTTGTGTAAGTTTGTGAAGAATTTATGATATACCATAATTATAGTATGGAAAAAGAAATCAGTCCTATATACGATCGCAACACCGTTGAATTCGTAACCGTAGCACTGGAGTTTTGTACATTTGCTGAGACAGCTGCTCAAACAGACCTTTTTGGATTTGTTGATAAAGCAACCAAAATATTGCCTCTTCTTTATCTCAAAGCTTCTTTATTGCCTGAAGTAACGGAAAGCGAGGATGCCGATCCGGAGTTGTACGTTACCGAAGAGATGTACGACAACGTACGCAACAGTATAGCGAACCTGTTGGGTGAACAGGATACCTATCTGGAAACTTTCCATCCGGATATGCAGTATAGTGATACGCCTATCGCTGCTTTTATTTCAGAGAACCTGGCCGATGTATATCAGGACACCGGTAATTTTGTAGCACTTTTCCGGCAGGGAGTGGAAGAGGTAATGACAGATGCTATTGCCATCTGCCGTACTAATTTTTGCCAGTACTGGGGGCAACAATTACTGAATGCATTAAAGGCGCTACACAGTGTGCGCTACAATGAAGATGCAGACTGGGATAAAACGATTACGGAATGAGCGATTACAGCCAAAGCATTGCAAAAGCAGAATTAAACGTCCTTCCTGTAGAAGAATACCCGGGAAGGATCATTGTGATTGATACGGAAGAGGATGCCATCAAAGCAGTGGATTATCTTTCAAGTTTCGATAAGGTAGGGTTTGATACGGAAACACGGCCCAGCTTCAAAAAAGGGCGTTACTATAAGATAGCGCTGATGCAACTTGCCACGGAAGAGTGTTGTTTCCTGTTCCGCCTGAACCGGATCAATATTCCCCCTTCATTAGCATCTTTCCTGACCAGTAAACAGACACTTAAAATCGGACTTTCCTTACGGGATGATTTCGGTGCACTGCGCAAGCGTACGGCTATTACTCCGGCCAATTTCCTGGACCTGCAAAATTATGTAGGAGGTTTCGGTATCGAAGATGCCAGTTTACAGAAGATTTATGCCATCCTGTTCCAGAAAAAGATATCCAAGGGCCAGCGGCTCAGTAACTGGGAGGCGGATACGCTTACCGAATCGCAGAAGAAATATGCAGCTCTCGATGCGTGGGCCTGCCTGCATATTTACAATGAATTAAATCAATAAATTATCCAACTCAACTATTTTCCAATGGACTATTGCAAAGTTTATCTTAAACCCAAGAAAGAGGAGTCTTTATTACGTTTACATCCGTGGGTATTTTCCGGTGCGATCCAGTCGATTGCCGGCAGCCCTGAAGAGGGCGACCTGGTTGCGGTGTATGGTTCGAACAACCGGTTCCTTGCGGTAGGGCATTACCAGATCGGGAGTATCATGGTACGTATCCTTTCTTTTACGGAACGTACGATTAATGCCGGATTCTGGGAGGAGCGTATTGGGGCAGCTTACCAGTTAAGGCAGTCGCTCGGGCTGGTAAATACGCCAACGAATAATACTTACCGGTTGATTCATGGGGAGGGTGATAGCCTGCCTGGGCTGGTAATTGATGTATATGCCGGTACGGCTGTTGTACAGGCTCACTCGGCCGGGATGCATTATGCACGCCATCAGGTAGCGGATGCACTGAAAGAGGTATTGGGAGATAATTTACAGCATATATATTATAAGTCGGAAGCTACGTTGCCTTATAAGGCGAACCTGGGTAGTGAAGATGGGTATTTATATGGCGGGCATCCGGACGAGGTAGCGCTGGAGAATGGGCTTCGTTTTTATGTAGACTGGCTGAAAGGGCAGAAAACGGGTTTCTTTGTCGACCAGCGGGAAAACCGTTCTTTGCTTGAGCATTATTCCAAAGACCGTTCGGTACTGAACATGTTCTGTTATACCGGTGGATTCTCTTTCTATGCGATGCGCGGAGGTGCTGAGCTGGTGCATTCGGTGGATAGTTCGGCCAAAGCGATCCATCTGACTAATAAGAATGTGGAGCTGAATTTCCCGGGTGATGAGCGCCACCAGGCTTTTGCCGAAGATGCTTTTAAGTTCCTCGATAAGGCAGGTGAGAATTATAACCTGATCATCCTCGACCCGCCTGCTTTTGCCAAGCATAAGAATGTACTCAGGAATGCTTTACAGGGCTACCGCAAATTGAATGCGATTGCTTTTGAAAAGATCCGTCCGGGAGGTATTATCTTTACCTTCTCCTGTTCGCAGGTGGTGAGCAAGGAGAACTTCCGCCTGGCTGTATTCAGTGCGGCTGCGCAATCGGGCCGGAATGTACGTATCCTCTACCAGCTTACCCAGCCGGCCGACCATCCGGTAAATATCTACCATCCGGAGGGCGAGTACCTGAAAGGGTTGGTATTATATGTAGAGTAAGTAATCCCCCTTACTTTAAGAAGAAATCATAACCTCCTGTTTCCCGCGTAGGCGGGGACCGCACAAGAACTATCTGTTTATAAATGTAAAACAAAAAGCCTTTGGGTCTATGGACATGCGATTAGTCGTGGTCGGAAGATTTTCTAGTCCCGAAGGGACGTCCTATCCTAGCCCGGTACATAGTGCCGGGTAGTTGATATTGAGTTTTTGAGTGCTGTAAGTACGGTGTAATAAAAAAATTAGTACAATGATGTTTTTATGCCGTACTTACAGCCCTCCGGGGTTATTACATTCTTACTACCCAGGGCTGGCGCCCTGGGCTAGAATAGGTCGTCCTTGCAGGACTTAATGTTCAGAATCAATCAATTAAAATCTTCCGACCACGACTGGTATGCGATCTCCGCCTACGCGGGGAACAGTTGTTTCTTATAGAAAACAGCCTTTTCTTATTTAGTTATTAGATTGATGACATGGGAATAAAGGTTTATTGTACAGTCTTTTTAGCTATTTTAATAGACTCTTTGTCAAATATATAAGGAAATATTTCTTTATTCCGCGGGAGGTTGTAACTTTGTAGGGAATTAAATAGAAGTATCGTTTAATATATTATGATTATCCGCATAATGTCCGTTGATTTATTGAACATCATATGAATGTTTTA
>JAJPZJ010000075.1:0-14614 GCA_021204405.1 Tannerellaceae bacterium
ACTTCAAATCCAGAATTTATAATAGGACATTATGCGGATAATCATTAAAATAAAAGGATGCTTTCATACAAAAGACATCCTTTTTATCTGTAATTTCTGATTTCTTATTTACCCGCTTCGGTAGCACGTAAGATATATTTGTCTATATCTGATGATTCTACGGAAGAGTAATATTTTTCTTTAATGGTTGTATATGCTTTTACCGCATCTTTATACTGGTTCAGGTTTTCATAAGCTAGACCCGCTTTTTTCAGGTATACAGGGCTTAATACATCATTATCGGCTTTTTTAGCTGCTTTTTCGAAATAAGTTACACCTTCTTTGATATTACCCATGTTTACATAACAGTCGCCGATCAGGCCAACGATCGCAGGTGAGATCATTTTGTCGTCGCCACTGAATCCTTTCAGTTTGTCAAGGGCAGCCTGTGTATTACCTAATTTAAAATAGCAGATTCCTGCATATGCTTTAGCCAGGTTGCCGGAAGTAGTACTACCGTATTGGCTGATAATAGATTCGAAACCGTCGTAATCGGCTCCGTTGCCATTCAGGGCTAGGGCAAATGAGTCTCTGGCAAAATATTGTTCGCCTTTGAAAAGAGCAGCAGCAGCTTTTTTCTCTTTAGGGATCATATAGCCGTGTTGGATAGCCAGGAATGCTCCTACAACAAGAGCGATTGCAAGGATACCGAAAGTGATATTCTTTTTATTTTTTTCAATAAATTGCTCTGATCTTGAAACAATCTCTTCTACTTCTAACTCATTGTTGGTGTCTTTTCCCTTAGTAGCCATAATGTATTATCGTTATTTTATTAATTTATTATTGTTTTTATGCCATTGGCATTTCAAAGCGCAAAAGTAGTTTTTTTCATGAGAAAATCTATATATAGAACTATATTTTTTAAATTTGTAGGATTAATATATGTCAGATGATACTGAAAAAGATTTCTATTCTCAATTATAAAAATATCCTGCAGGCCGAAGTGAGATTTTCTCCTAAAATGAATTGTTTTTTTGGTAATAACGGAATGGGTAAGACCAATTTACTGGATGCGGTTTATTATCTTTCATTTTGTAAAAGCTATATTCATACTCCCGATAACCAGTTGATCACCAATAGGCAGGAGATGTGCGTATTGCAGGGGAAATATGATTATGATGGCCGTGAGGAGGATATCTTTTGTGCTATCCGGCGGAAACAACGCAAGCAGTTCAAGCGGAACCAGAAGGAGTATGATAAGCTTTCCGAACATATCGGGCTTTTACCTTTAGTTATGGTATCACCCGCAGACGGTGAACTGATCCGGGGGGGGAGCGATGAGCGGCGGCGGTTTATGGATATAATTATTTCCCAACAGGATAAGCCTTACCTGCATGCTTTGATTCAATATAATAAGGCATTGCTCCAGCGGAATATTTTACTTAAAAACCAGTCGCAGGATGGCTCCCTATACGAGGTGCTGGAAATGCAACTGGAGATGTACGGATGCACTGTGTATGAGAAACGGCTGCAATTGGTGACAGATTTTATTCCGGTTTTTAATGAGTATTACCAGAAAATATGTCGGTCGGCCGAGGAGGTAGGGTTGAATTATATTTCGCCGCTGGAGTCGGACAATTTACAAATGCAGCTGGCTGCTAACCGGGAGCGTGACCGGGTATTGGGTTATACTTCTACCGGTATTCATAAGGACGATCTGGAGATGACGCTAAATGGTTCACTGATCAGGCGTGTGGGCTCGCAGGGACAGAATAAAACGTATCTGATCGCTTTAAAGCTGGCTCAGTTTGCTTTCCTGAAACAACATGGGGAGACTGTCCCCATCCTTTTGCTGGATGATATTTTTGATAAGCTGGATGCCGACCGGGTGGAGCAGATCATCCAATTGGTAAGTGGCGATAGTTTTGGCCAGATATTTATCACAGATACTAACCGCAAGTATCTGGATGAGATCCTGCAGGCTATGGAACATGAGTATGCATTGTTTAAGGTAGAACAGGGAGAAGTGGAACAGATGGAGGATTTACAGTGAAAAGGCGGAATGCACAAACATTGGGAGAAGTGCTGAGAGATTTCTTTGAAGATAATACAGAATTATATGAGAAGATGATCGAGATCCGTGTCAAACGTGCATGGGGAGAGGTTCTTGGTAATATGGTATTGCAGTATACACGTGAACTGTATGTGAAAGATCGGGTTTTGTATGTATCGCTTTCCTCATCGGTATTGCGGAGTGAGCTTTTATTGTGCAGGCAACGGTTGGTAAAAAGCCTGAATGAGCATGTGGGAGCGCAGGCCTTAACGGATATTGTCCTGCGATGAAGTGTCAATAATTTCTTTCTCTGTAATTATCCGGTCCATTTTAATATCGAAGGAGGTGGCGGGAATCTGTTCAAGAAGCTGGAATTCGAAACATATCCCTGTCTTGTAAGCAGTACTCTGAGCCAGGAAACGGTCATAATACCCTTTTCCCCGCCCCATACGGTTTAGCTGGCGGTCGAAAGCTACTCCGGGAATGATAATTAAATCAAAAGCCGATATACGATTTGCTTGTCTCAGGATGGGCTCACGGATTCCGAAAGCGCCTGCTTGTAGGTGTTGCTCTCCCCGGAAAAGTTCGAAGTATATCTCATCTCCTTTTACAACCGGGAGGAATAGCTGCTTTTTAGTATGCCATTTTTCAAGAAAGCGGGCTGTCTGTACTTCATCCGGTAGAGCGTGATAGAGCGCAACCGATTGAGCTTGCCGGAATTCGGGAGTTGCGGCAAGTGCATTAAGTATTACGTCCGAATGTTTATCCAATAAGGATGCCGGATATTCTTTCTTTTGTAAAGCCAACTCTTTGCGTAAAGCCTGCTTGGCTGTGTGCAACTCCATTCAGATCATTGTTCAATGTGGGTACCGACTTTCCTTCCTGTATAAGTTGTATAGCACGTAGCAGGGTCGCATCATCCTGCATAAAAATTGGATAGAAACCTGCTTCATCAAAGAAATTTCTTACAATATAAGCTTGGATTTGTTTTTCGATCAACTGCCCGGATATATTGATCAGGGTAGGATGCTTCTTGATTCCCTTGCTTGCTGCAAAATTGGTAAAGTCGTATAGGATGGGTTGTTGTTTCAAATAATTGTACATCTCTTTCCAGGTTGCAAATCTGGCCAGTTCAGTTTTATGCTTATCTGAATATTCCAGTGCATACAGCGGTAAGACTCCTGTATTGATCACATTTGAGAAATAGGAGGTTATACCGGTGGTGTCGCGTGGAATAAATACGTCGGGCATAATGCCACCACCACCATATACGGTACGGCCTATGCTGGTGGTATATTTCAGTGAATCGTCCATTTTAATGCTGTCGGCTGAATCAAATTCTCCGTGCAAGTAGCGGTTATATATATCCTGATCGTAATCGTTGTTGTTACCTCCCAATTCATATTCTTTCTGGATGCAACGTCCGGAAGGAGTATAATAGCGGGCGATCGTTAACCTGACTTCCGAGCCATCATTTAGTTGGATAGGAGATTGGACAAGCCCTTTGCCGAACGTACGGCGGCCAATAATAATACCCCTGTCGTTATCCTGGATAGCGCCTGCAAAGATTTCACTGGCCGATGCCGAGAATTCATCCGTCAGGATAATAACCGGCGAATCCTGACAGGTGCCGGTTCCGTTGGTATAGATCTCATTACGGGGAAATGCTTTGCCTTCCGTATAGACAACCAGGCGTCCGGCCGGCATAAATTCGTTAATCATATTGACTGCTGCGTCCATGTAGCCACCGGTATTTCCCCGCAGGTCGATAATAAATGAATTACAGTCTGCCATTTTAAGTTTGGCAATAGCTGTAATAAACTCTGCGTAGGTTGTACGGCCGAATTTGCTGATTTTGATATAACCGATGCCAGGTTTTACAGCATACGATACATCTACGGATGTAACAGGTACATCTCCGCGGGTCACATCAAAATAGAGTAATTCCGGATTATCCCCGCGTTTTACCCCTAGCCGTACGGTACTATTCTTTTCTCCGCGTAAAGTACGCATGATCCTGGTCTGGCTTATGTTTTTTCCGGAAAAAACAGAGTCATTAATTGTTATGATACGGTCGAACGGTAATAGTCCGGCTTTTTCGGAAGGACCACCGGAAATTACACTGATCACCAGGATGGTATCGGTCTGCATATTAAAGGATACGCCTATTCCGCTAAATGAGCCTTTGAGTTCCTCATTGGCAGCAGTAGCTTCATCTGCGGGAATATACAAAGAGTGGGGGTCGAGTTCACTGAATATTTTAGGAATTGTACCCTCTATTAGCTGAGGCATATTTACCGTGTCAACATATTGTTGATTGATAATATCGAGGATTGCATTTATTTTATTGCCACTGGTATAGCTCCGGGTTTGTTTACCTTGTGAAAGAACTAAATAATGGTTTCCAACAAATATACCCAATGCAATACTGGCAGCGATAATAACGGGTAACCAGATTGTGAGTTTTCTATTTTTACTCATATATTAAATACGTTTCCTTTAATTGTTTATCTCAATAAAATCGACCTGTATGCCAGCCCTGTCGAGTAGGTTGCAGCCATCCTCGACACGATATTTCTTTGAATACACTACCCGTACGATCCCTGACTGAATAATTAATTTTGCACACTCGATGCAGGGTGCGTCAGTTATATAGATGGTTGCTCCTCTGCTACTATTGGAGGAGGCTGCCACTTTGGTGATCGCATTTGCTTCTGCGTGCAATACATATGGTTTTGTCAGGTTATTTTCATCTTCACATATATTCTCAAAGCCTGCCGGAGTACCATTAAATCCATCGGATATGATCATTTTATCTTTAACGATCAGCGCCCCGACTTTTCTACGGATGCAATATGAATTTTCTGCCCATACTGCCGCCATGCGTAGATAGCGTTTATCCAGTTCCAGTTGTTTTTCTGTTATTTCCATTTTGTTCTATTCAAAAACTTTCCGGATAATCAATTGCCGGAAAGCCTGGCTTTTCAGATCAATCTACAAAAGTAGTGATATTTCACGTAACTGCTGCTTTTTCAGCTTATTTTTTAATGCCATTCCGTTCCAGCAAGGCATCAATAGTTGGCTCCTGACCACGGAAGCGCTTGTATAACTCCATCGGTTCTTCAGTACCTCCTTTTGTCAAAATATGCTCACGAAATAGCTTTGCAGTTTGTTTATCAAATATGCCGGCGGCTTTAAATGCAGCGAATGCGTCGGCATCGAGCACCTCTGCCCATTTGTATCCGTAATAGCCGGCAGCATATCCTCCGGCAAAGATATGTCCGAAGCTACTACTCATCAGCGCATCATTTATTTCAGGAACGATTACTGTCGGAGCCCATGCTTCTCTTTCAAATGTTCTCACATCTTCGTCAAAAGGTGTGGTTAATGTATGCCAGGCCATATCAAGCATACCAAAGCTTAGTTGGCGGCAGCATACATAGCCTACATTAAAGTTAGAGGCGTCGATCAATTTCTGCACCAGTTCTTTCGGAATCTTTTCACCGGTTTGATAATGTATGGCGAATTTATTCAGGAACTCTTCTTCTATTAGCCAGTTTTCCATGAGCTGGGATGGGAGTTCGACAAAGTCGCGATATACACTGGTGCCCGACAGGCTGCTATATTTACTATCGGCAAGCATTCCGTGGAGTGCGTGGCCAAATTCGTGCAGAAATGTATTTACTTCATCAAAAGTAAGTAAGGAGGGTTTGGTTTCCGTAGGCCTTGTAAAATTCATTACAATAATAATCTGTGGCCGGCTGTTTGTATTATCCGCATCGTAATACTGGTCTTTAATGCTGTTCATCCATGCGCCGGACTGTTTACCTGCCCGTGGGTGGAAATCAGTATAAAGGATGGAGAGGAACCGGCCATCCTCATCGTATACTTCGTAAGCGGTTACCTCAGGATGATAAACCGGAATCTCTTTATTTTCTTTGAATGTGATGCCGTATAGTTCGGTTGCCAGGTTGAAAACTCCTTTTTTGGTATTTTCCAGTTCGAAATAGGGGCGGGTCATTTCATCGTTCACATTAAAGCGCAGGTCTTTTAGCTTTTCCGAATAGTAGCTCCAGTCCCATGGCATTACAGTTATATTTTCCTGTTCAGCTCCCCAGGCATATCCCTGTACGGCATTATATTCGTTAACGGCTACCGGTTTATAGGCTTCGAGTAATTGGTTTAATAAATTATATACATTTTCTGTCGTTTGTGCCATTGTCCGTTTCAATGCATATTCCGCATAGGTGGTATGACCCATTAATTTTGCAATTTCCAGACGGGTATTTACGATCTTTTTAATTATCTCCTTATTATCGTATTCATCGTTTTTATTACCTATATTCATATATTCCCGGTATAGCATCTCCCGTAATTCACGGGAAGCTACATAGCGCATAAAAGGAATATAGCTGGGGGCGGAAAGATCGAATAACCAACCTTCTTTTCCTTTTTCTTTTGCACGGGCTTGTGCTGCTTCGCGAATACTTTCAGGTAGTCCTTCCAGCTCTTCCTCTTTGGTAAGCAGCAGTTCATATCTGTTTTTGTCTTTCAGTGCATTTTGTTCGAATGTAAGTGACAGGGTACTCAGGTCTGTGCTTAATTTATGGTACTTCTCTTTGTCGGCTGCATTCAGGTTTGCACCTCGTCTGGAAAAGGCCTCGAACGTTTTATCCAATAATTTCCGGTCTTCGATGTCTAGATCTAACTGTTCGCGTTGTTCATAGACTGTTTTTACCCGTTTAAATAACTTTTCGTTCAGAAAAATATTATTTGAACTTTCCGATAGCATCGGAGATACTTTTTGGGATATCTCCATCATTTCATCGTCGGCCTCAGCATTCAATACATTAAAGAATACGGAGCTTACCTGTTCCAGCAGTTCACCACTTCTTTCCAATGCTACAATCGTATTTTCAAAAGTCGGAGCTTCCGGATTAGAAGCTATGGCCTGAACCTCTGCCTCCTGTATTTTTATACTTTCTACAAAAGCCGGTTCGTAATGGATTGTTTTAATTTTATCGAAAGGAGGTGTATGAAAAGGAGTATTGAATTTCTCCAATAACGGATTATTAGCTATTGTTGTCATGTGAATGGTGCTTAAAAATATAACTGAGTAAATAAATATCTTTTTCATAAATAACAATTTTATCATACAGTTGACATAAAATCTGCTCTTTTTTGTAGATGTTTTTCTAATAAGTATTTAAATATCTTTGCAAAGATAGTAATAACCCCGACTTTAGGGTAGATATTTTAGCTTTTATGCCGGTGTTTAATTTCAGGTAAAAAGGAAATAAAAATGCTTTCAGAAGTTCGGCTTTTTGTGTTTCTACTCTCTTATTTTCTTTTAAAATTTACTTATTGTCAGAGATAATTGTGTTTGACAACACAATAACGTATTTGTGTGTATAAATAAATTATTGATTTATAATAAGGTAGGTTTTTTGATCCTTTTGTATTTTCTTAATAATTATAAATCGTTTCTTGTTTTTTTAATATATTAATAATACTTTTGATAGCAGTAACCGTAAATGACCAGCTAGATAAATAAGAAACAGTAATTTAAACCTAAATACATAAGTATGAGTTATCTTAAATTTGATAAGACAATCATGATAAACCTGGAGGAATCACTGACCCGTGAAGTACTCCGAACTAACCGGATTGGGGCTTATCACTGTACGACTGTGGTGGATTGTAATACACGTAAGTATCATGGTTTGTTGGTAATGCCTGTACCCGAGATAGATGATGATAATCATGTACTTTTATCTTCTTTTGATGAAACGGTAATCCAGCATGGTGCTGAATTTAACCTGGGCCTTCATAAATATGAAGGGAATAACTTTAGCCCGAAAGGACATAAGTATATTCGTGAATATAGTTCGGTAACCGTTCCCCGTACCTTATACCGGATAGGTGGTGTAATTTTTTCAAAAGAGAAAGTTTTTTCTGCTTTTGAAAACCGGATTATGATTAAGTATACGCTTGAAGATGCACATTCGGTTACCACCTTGCGTTTCCGCCCTTTTCTGGCGTTCCGGAATGTAAATCAACTTACACAGCAGAACGGAAATGTAAACCAGAGTTATACGGAGGTTCCTAATGGAATTAAAACCTGTATGTATGCAGGTTATCCTGAGTTATATATGCAGTTTAACAAAAAAGTTAAATTTGTGTATGAACCTTACTGGTATAATGGTATAGAATATCCGAAAGAGCAGGAGAGAGGCTATCCTTATAAAGAAGATTTGTATGTACCGGGATATTTCGAGATACCAATAAAAAAAGGAGAAAGCATTATCTTTAGTGCCGGTGATACACAGGTTACTACCAACCGGTTGAAAAAAATATATGAAGATGAAGTCAGTGCCCGTACGCCGCGTACCAGCTTCTTTAATTGTCTGAAGAATTCTGCACAACAATTCTATTTCCGTCCGAAAGATGAGGATGCTTATCTGCTGGCCGGATATCCCTGGTTTAAAGTCAGGGCACGCGACCTGTTTATTTCTACCCCCGGTGCAACTTTATCTATTGACGATCCTGTACGGTTTGAAAAGATCTTACACACTGCTATGTCGGCTATAAGAAACTTTTTGAATGAAGGAAAACCTGATCCGGTGATTCATGAATTAGATCAACCGGATGTTCCTCTATGGGCTATCTGGGCTATCCAGCAGTATGCCCAGCGGGAAGGTCTCGAAAAGGCAAAAGCCCTGTATGCGGATTTTATAGGTGAAATACTGGAATATATTACTGCTCAGAAGCATCCGGATATGAAAGTGATGGAAAATGGCCTTCTCTATGCCGAAGGTAAAGATAAAGCTATTACCTGGATGAATTCTACGATTAATGGTAAACCGGTCGTTCCCCGGTCGGGATATATTGTAGAGTTTAATGCCCTCTGGTATAATGCCCTGTGTTTTTATAAAGAACTTTCGGGTGAAACAGTGGATAAATATGAAAAACTGATACAGGCTATGGATGTATCTTTCCAGGATACATTTGTAAACGGGTATAACTATCTGTTTGATTCTGTAAGTGGAGCTGCTGTGGATTGGAGTGTACGTCCGAATATGGTATTTGCCGTATCGTTACCCTATTCTCCGTTAACCAGAATACAAAAACGAGCCGTAATCGATATAGTAACCAAAGAATTGCTAACTCCTAAAGGTTTACGTTCGCTGAGTCCGAAAAGCGAGGGATATAAACCTTACTGTACCGGACCCCAGTATGAGCGTGATCTAGCTTATCATCAAGGTACAGCCTGGCCCTGGTTGCTGGGTGCTTATCTGGAAGGGTACCTGCGGGTATTTGGAAAGAGTGGTATTTCATTTGCTGAAAGAATGTTGATCAGTATGGAAGAGGAAATGTCACAGCATTGTATAGGAACCATTCCTGAATTGTATGATGGGAATCCTCCTTTTGTAGGCCGTGGGGCTATTTCGTTTGCGATGAATGTTTCTGCTATCCTGAGAGTAGTAGACCTGTTGAAGAAGTATAATGCCGATTAATTCTAGTGCCTTATGAAAGCATTGATGTTTGGGTGGGAATTCCCCCCGCATATTTTAGGTGGTTTAGGTACTGCCAGTTATGGATTAACCCGTGGAATGGCTATGCAGCCGGATATGGATATCACATTTTGTATCCCGAAGCCCTGGGGAGATGAAGACCAGAGTTTCCTGAAAATTATCGGGATGAATAATGTTCCGATCGTATGGCGTGATGTCCATATGGATTATGTAAGAGATCGTCTTTCAAAGTTTATGGACCCGCAGAAGTATTATGATTTTCGTGATCATATTTATGCTGATTTTAGTTATCGGTATGTAAATGACTTGGGCTGTATGGAATTTTCCGGCCGGTATCCTGATAACCTGCTGGAAGAGATCAATAATTATTCGATCGTAGCGGGCGTAGTGGCACGTACCGAGCAGTATGATGTAATCCATGCACACGATTGGTTAACTTATCCGGCCGGTCTCCATGCAAAAAGTGTAAGTGGTAAACCTTTAGTGATCCATGTACATGCAACCGACTATGACAGAAGCCGTGGAAATGTGAATCCGGATGTATACGCTATCGAAAAAAATGGTATGGATAATGCCGACCATATTATTACAGTTAGTAATCTAACCCGTCAGACTGTTATTGAAAAGTATCATCAGGATTCATCCAAGGTTACAACTGTTCATAATGCAGTTGAGCCATTAAGCCCGGAAATTCTGGCTATCCAGGATAAAAAAGGAGTGAAGGATAAAGTGATAACTTTCCTGGGACGTATCACTATGCAGAAAGGACCTGAGTATTTTGTAGAGGCTGCCGCTAAAGTATTAGCTAAAGCACCAAATGCACGGTTTGTAATGGCCGGAAGCGGAGATATGATGGATCAGATGATTCGCCTGGCCGCCTTACGTGATATTGCTGACCGTTTCCATTTTACCGGCTTTATGAAAGGAAAACAGGTATATGAGGTGCTTAAAGCGAGTGATGTATATGTGATGCCATCGGTATCTGAACCGTTTGGTATCTCTCCGCTGGAAGCTATGCAGTGTGGCGTACCTTCTATCATTTCCAAGCAATCCGGATGTGCCGAGATCCTTGATTATGCCGTTAAGGTTGACTACTGGGATATTGAGGCAATGGCAGATGCCATGTATTCTATTATTACCTATCCGGCCATGCACCAGTTCCTGAAAGAGGAAGGCAAGAAAGAGGTAGATAATATTAAGTGGGAATATGCCGGACAAAAAGTACGTCGTATCTACGACATGGTGATTAACAAATAACAATAAGCTAAAAATAAAAAGATATAATATATGAAAACGATTTGCTTTTATTTTCAAATACATCAGCCATTCCGCCTGAAAAGATATCGCTTTTTTGATATAGGTAACGATCATTATTATTATGATGATTTCCAGAATGAAGAGATTATCCACCGTATCGCAGAACGCTGCTATCTGCCGGCTAATAAAGCGATTATGGATATGATCAAAAGTAGTGGCGGCAAGTTTAAAGTGGCTTTCTCTATTTCAGGTATGGCGCTTGAACAGATGGAGATTTATACTTCTGAAGTAATAGATAGCTTTAAAGAACTGGCTGCCACGGAAAATGTAGAGTTCCTTGCCGAAACCTATGCACACTCATTATCTTCCTTAGGCAATTCTGATGAATTTAAAGCCCAGGTAAAGGCTCATAAAGAAAAGATTTATGATCTGTTTGGTGTAAAACCCAAAGTGTTCCGTAATACGGAGCTGATCTATTCGGATGATATTTCCGAATTGGTATATGAATTAGGGTTCAAAGGGATGCTTACGGAAGGTGCAAAACATATATTGGGCTGGAAGAGTTCTAATTATGTATATACATCGGCTGTACGGCCACAAGTAAGGCTCCTTTTTAAAAATAGTCGTTTCAGTGAAGATATTTCTTTACGCTTTGGCGATTATAGCTGGAATGAGTATCCGTTAAATGCAGAGAAATTCATGGCATGGATTGCTGCTAC
Source organism: Tannerellaceae bacterium (assembly GCA_021204405.1). Taxonomy (GTDB): domain Bacteria; phylum Bacteroidota; class Bacteroidia; order Bacteroidales; family Tannerellaceae; genus JAJPZJ01. The sequence continues at coordinate 11,544 of JAJPZJ010000075.1, forward strand.
TCCGGAGAGTGAACAGGTAATAAACCTGTTTATGAATTATGAAGTACTGGGAGCTTTACAACCGGCGGAAACCGGTATTTTCGACTTTTTCCGGGCATTACCCCGTTTTGCTGCAGAAAAAGGAATTGGTTTTTCAACGCCTTCCGAAGTATTGGCACTATTAAAACCGGTTGATTCTATATCGGCTCCTTATGCCATTTCATGGGCAGGTGAAGAAAAAGATTGTAGTTCATGGTTAGGAAATGTATTGCAACAGGAAGCATTTGCTAAGTTAAATAGTATTGGGGAACGGGTTCATTTGTGCGACGATCGTCGTATCAAGCAGGATTGGAATTATCTGCAAATCAGTGACCACCTGTATTATATGAGTACCAAACATATGGCCGGAGGGTTTAGCCCGTATGATAATCCCTATGATGCTTTCAATAACTATATGAATGTGTTATCCGACTTTATTGTACGTGTTAACGCCCAGTTCCCGGATTCAATTGAAAATGAAGAGTTGAATTCCTTGCTCACTACAATTAAAAACCAGGGTGAAGAGATCGAACAGCTTCAGAAAGAAGTTGAAAAGCTCAGGAAGAAAGCTACTGTACCGGTCAAAGCACCTGCTGTAAAAGCTGCTGCCTCTAAAACTACAGCAAAAAAGACTCAATTCCCTGCTAAATAATAATAGGCTGGATATAATACTAAAAAAGCTATCAGGTTATCCTGATAGCTTTTTTATATTGAATATCTTTATATTATTTCTTATTTATATTTGCTTGAAGTAATACCTACTTTCATCACCTCTTCATCTTTTCTTAATTTAAGGCCGGAAGGTACCAGGTAATTTGAAATACCGGCAGTATATGGTATACTCTCATAATAATAATAAGTATATTCAACCTCTTCTTTTACCGGAACTACCATTAAACGCAAATCGCCTTCCTCTCCATTATCTATATGTGTTTTCAGCAGAGTAGAAATATTTCCAAAATCACATGTCCTTGTATCAGTATCATAGTGCCCAAGGAAAGACGTAATATCATTATTGATTCTGCCCTCTTCAAAGAATACTTTAACGGAATCCTCCGGTAACAACAAAAGTGCTGTAGGGGCTTTTAATGCAAAGTTCCATTCATCCTGCGGAAGACCTCTTAACTTTAACGACATATTATTAAGTATACGATCTTCTATCACAGATTGAATCTGTTGAGCAGGCACTATAATTTGGTATTTACTCCTGAGGGCGATTTGATATAAGTCACTTCATCGTTAGGTTCAAGCAACTGGTCTAAATCGGAGTTCTGTATCCTGTTTAACTGAATAACTTCTTTAGTAGAGCGGAAAATAACATTTCCGGTTTTAACTACAATAGAATCGCTTCCATCTACTGCTGTAAGTTTATTCTCATATTGAAAATAGATAAACATATATGGAATAGCATCTACTACAATACTCCCGGTTCCCATGGTGTTGGTTACATACAACCCAGGGAAAAATTCATTGAAAGCCTGTTGGTTTACAAATGATGCCGGATTATTAACCGTTTCATTATAAAAATTTGTCCTAGTTCCAGCGGCAAACGTATGTCAATGGCAGGGGTATAATACAAAGAATCAGTCTCGTCTAATGCTCTGATGGAGTCTGATACAGTCACATCATAAGCAGTATAGGTTTGTGAACCTAAAGATGTTGTCTGATCTACAAACTGGCCCGGATCTATATTAGTATAATAATTTCTCGGCAATGCCTTGACTACAGGAAAAACTTCTGCCCTCATAGGAGCCAGTGAATCACCCATATGTGAAAAATAGAACACTCTAAGCTTGATAGAATCTATTTTACCATCAATCGGTTCCACAGGAAATTTAAAATTCTCCGGACAATAAAACTGGGTAATAAAATCTGCTTTCAGGTTCCCGTAAAGCGGATCATAAATCTCTCCCAGTGCCCCCTCAGTGGTTCTGGCATACACAGAATCTACCTGTACTGTATAAGCCTGCAACTGGAATGTATCCAGGGCAATACCAATTTTATCCCCGTCCGACTGCATGGATGAGCCGACACCGGTTGTATCATCATCGCAACTATTCAGAATGGCTGTTACAAGAGCTATTCCGAGTACTAAAAATTTAATCTTCATTCTACTCTCTCTTTTTAAGGAACCGTTATTTCTTACCTGTGTTTATTCCTTTAATACTACATCGTAAAACTCGTTAAAAGCATCTATATAAGTTTCCGGGGAATGATATCCCAGTGAAGGAGTCTGGGTTTGTGAAGCAATATAATCGGCAATTTCCGGATTAATCGTTTCACTCCCTTGGATCACACCGTCGGCAAAATCGATAGCCAGTTTGCTTAATGCAACAAAACTGGTATCATCTTTTATCAGTTTTACATCCTTATCTTTTGCACCATCCATCTGTAATTTATTAGCAAAATCACTTCTGAATGGATTTTTGAAATCATCGTTATATACTGAATACACAATCTTCGCATCTTTCAGGCATGGGTCGTCGGCATACATACGCTTGATATATAATCCGGTTAAAGCTGACATCCAGCCATGGCAATGGATCACATCCGGTATCCAGCGCAATTTTTTTACTGTTTCCAGTACCCCCCTCACATAAAAGATCGAACGATCATCGTTATCTTCATACTCATTACCCTGCTCATCTGCTACCGTAGCTTTCCGTTGGAAGAAATCTTCGTTATCGATAAAATACACCTGCATTCTGGCAGATTGGATGGATGCAACTTTAATGATCAACGGATGATCCGTATCATCGATAATCAGATTCATACCCGACAGGCGGATAACTTCATGCAGCTGATTACGTCTTTCATTAATATTACCAAATTTTGGCATAAATGTTCTGATCTCATGGCCTTTTTCCTGAATACCCTGTGGTAAATTCCGGCAAATAGTAGCAATTTCAGATTCGGGAAGATAAGGAGTTATTTCTTGGGCTATAAACAAGATTTTTTTTGCATCCATTCTATACATTAGTTTTTATAAAGACGACACCCTGAATACCCTGTGGTAAATTCCGGCAAATAGTAGCAATTTCAGATTCGGGAAG
>JAJPZJ010000075.1:14714-17654 GCA_021204405.1 Tannerellaceae bacterium
TAAACAAGATTTTTTTTGCATCCATTCTATACATTAGTTTTTATAAAGACGACACAAAGATAATAAAAATCTTTCATTTGACGTAATTATTTACTTGCTTTGCACTCTCTTAAGATATAACAGATGAAAGTCGTAAAAAGTATTAAAGAAATAAAAGATATCCTTGTCTCTGAGCGGGAAGCAGGTAGAACAATCGGATTTGTTCCAACGATGGGTGCTTTGCACGCCGGTCATATCAGTCTGGTAGAGCAAAGTGTAAAGGATAACGATGTCACTGTGGTCAGTATATTTGTGAACCCTACCCAATTCAATGATAAAAGCGACCTGCTTACTTATCCCCGTACACTCGGCCAGGACTGTCAGTTGCTGGAACCGGTAGGGTGTGAGTATATATTTGCTCCTTCGGAAGAAGAAATGTATCCACAGCCTGATACACGTGTTTTTCAGCTGGGACGAGTAGCCGAAGTGATGGAGGGTGCACACCGCCCGGGCCATTTTAACGGAGTTGCCCAGGTAGTGAGCAAATTATTTGACATCGTAAAACCTGATAATGCCTATTTCGGAGAAAAAGACTTTCAGCAAATCGCTGTTATACGAGCAATGGTGGAACAATTACACTTGCCGGTACATATTATTGACTGTCCGATCCTGCGTGAACCCGACGGCCTGGCGATGAGCAGCCGGAATATACGTTTAACACCCGGGCAACGTCAAAAAGCCTCACTGATAGCTTGCACGTTAAAAGAAAGTACTACCTTTGTGCCTGAAAAGAGCATTCAGGAGGTAATCCGTTTTGTTATAGATACGATCAATCATGAGCCTGAGATGGAAGTTGAATACTTTCAGATCGTAGACGGCAATACACTTGAAGCAATCACAGACTGGTCGGATACTGCTTATCCAATAGGTTGTATTACAGTTTTTTGTGGAAAGGTTCGTCTGATCGATAATATCAAATATCCATCGGTTAAGTGAGCAAAGACTTTTTAATGATAATAAATATCAATCTATGTTTATAGAGGTAGTTAAATCAAAAATTCACAGGGTAACGGTAACTGAGGCCAACCTGAATTACATCGGTAGTATTACTATTGATGAAGACCTTTTGGATGCCGCCAACCTGATCCCTAACGAAAAGGTAGCTATTGTAAACAATAACAACGGCAAACGGTTCGAAACCTATATTATCAAAGGAGAAAGAGGTTCGGGCGTAGTTTGCCTCAACGGAGCGGCTGCCCGTAAGGTGCAACCCGGAGATGTGATCATTATTATTTCGTATGCGATGATGGATTTTGAAGAGGCTAAAACATTTAAGCCGGCTATCATATTTCCCGATACAGCAACTAATAAATTGATATAAACATCAGCAAGCAAAAACTATTCATTCAACTGAAAATTGAAGCTCGCCTGATGTGGCGGGCTTTTTTATAACTATATATAATGGACATAACACAAAATAAAGCCTATTCCAATAGGAAGATCTGGGAGATCAGTTACCCGATTTTTCTGAGTTTACTGGCACAGAATGTTATCAATGTTACCGACACCGCTTTTCTGGGAAGAGTAGGAGAGGTTGAATTAGGAGCTTCCGCCATGGGAGCACTTTACTATATCTGTATCTTTACAATTGCATTTGGTTTCAGTACCGGATCGCAGATTATGATGGCACGGCGGAATGGCGAGAAAGAATACGGCCAGGTAGGCCCGGTCATGTTGCAGGGAGTCTATTTCCTTCTATTTCTTTCCCTGGACTTCTTCCTTTTTTCCAGAGCCTTTGCCGGTAGTATCATGTCGGTACTGATCTCTTCGGATGCCATATTGGATGCAACGATGGAGTTCCTGGGCTGGCGTATCTTCGGCTTCTTCTTTATAGCTGTAAATGTAATGTTCCGGGCGCTTTTTATCGGGATAACCCGTACAAAAATACTCACACTTAGTTCGGTTGTCATGGCTGTAACCAATATTATTCTCGATTACCTGCTGATATTCGGTAAAGCCGGTTTCCCGGAAATGGGAATACAGGGAGCTGCTATTGCCTCTGTGGTTGCGGAAGCAGCAACTACCCTCTTCTTTATCATCTATACATTTTGCACCATTGATATAAAGAAATACGGATTAAACCGGTTCCGCACGTTCGACTTTAAACTGTTAAAACGTGTGCTGGATATTTCCGTCTTTACCATGTTACAATACTTCCTGGCTATGGCTACATGGGTTATCTTCTTTGTGGCAATAGAAAGGTTAGGACAGCGGGAACTGGCGATAGCCAACATCGCCCGAAGCGTTTACATTGTACTCTTTATCCCAGTCAACTCACTTTCTGCCACTACCAATACCCTGGTCAGTAATATAATCGGAGCCGGATATACCAACCAGGTAACGCGCCTGATCCGGAAGATCGCGCTGTTATCCCTTACGCTTATGGCCGTGTTTGTGGCAGTAACCTGTAGCATCCCACAACTTATCCTCTCGGTTTATACCAACGATAGTGCCCTGATTACAGATGCTGTCCCTTCCCTGTACGTGATCTCGGCAGCCATGCTGGTCAGTTCCGTAGCCAATATTGCCTTTAACGGAGTAACCGGTACAGGCAATACCCGTCCGGCTTTCTGGATAGAGATGGTTACGCTGGTCTTCTACGGATCTTATATTTACTATATCGGCGTATACCTCCGCCAGCCCGTGGAAGTATGTTTTACTACCGAACTGGTCTATTTTTCCGGCCTGTTGTTATTAAGCGTGCTTTACCTCCGGTTTGGTAAATGGCAGAACAAAAAGATTTAGAAATCAGCCGGGTCACATAGAGGTTTACATCCTTTTTGTTACCTTTGCGGGGTATTTTTAGTCAAAAATAAGAAAATAATATATCCGAAGTTATGTTTGAGAATTTAAGCGAAAGGTTAGACAGATCGTTTAAACTGTTGAAAGGTGAAGGCAAGA
>JAJPZJ010000130.1 GCA_021204405.1 Tannerellaceae bacterium
AAAAAATTCTTTTCTTTGCACTGCAAATTTAAAAAGTATATTCGTATTTATTAATCTAAATTGAAAAAGTTATGTCTGAAGTTGCATCTAGAGTAAAAGCTATTATCGTTGATAAATTAAGTGTTGAAGAAACAGAAGTTACTAACGAAGCAAGCTTTACTAATGATTTAGGAGCAGACTCTCTTGATACGGTAGAATTGATTATGGAATTCGAAAAAGAATTCGATATTTCTATTCCGGACGATCAAGCAGAAAAAATTACCACAGTAGGCGATGCGATCGCTTATATTGAAGAAAACGCGAAGTAATCCCTTTTATTTAAAGGCATGAAATTAAAAAGAGTTGTAGTAACAGGTCTTGGTGCTATTACTCCTCTTGGTAACACCCTCGCAGAAACCTGGGAGGGTGTTACCAATGGAAAGAGTGGAGCAGGACCTATTACTCATTTTGATGCATCCAAATTTAAAACACAGTTTGCATGTGAAGTAAAAGGTTTCTCCCCACTGCAGATCATGGACCGGAAAGAGGCCCGTAAGTGTGACAGATATACCCTTTTAGGAATCGCTGCTGCTAAGGAGGCAATTGCCGATTCTAACCTGGAAAACGTAGAAGATCTAAACAAAGATAAGGTTGGTGTGATATTCGCTTCCGGTATCGGAGGTATTCAGACTTTTGAAGATGAAGCCAGAGGATATGACCCGGAACGTGGACCACGTTTCAACCCTTTCTTTATTCCTAAAATGATATCCAATATTGCAGCCGGCCATATTTCCATGATGTATGGGTACCGCGGCCCGAACTTCACAACAGTTTCTGCCTGTGCATCTTCAAGCAATGCTATCTCAGACGCATTCAACTACATCCGCTTAGGTAAAGCTAACGCAATTGTAACAGGTGGTGCAGAGGCTGCCATTGCAGCGGTAGGAGTAGGCGGATTTAATGCAATGAATGCATTATCTGTTAGAAATGAATCGCCTGAAACAGCTTCACGTCCTTTTAGTGCAAGCCGCGACGGGTTTGTTATAGGTGAAGGTAGTGTTTGCCTGGTTCTGGAAGAACTGGAACATGCATTGGCCAGAGGTGCCAAAATCTATGCGGAAGTAGTAGGAACCGGTATGTCAGCAGATGCTTACCACATCACCGCTTCACATCCGGATGGATTGGGTGCCAAACTTGTAATGAGAAATGCGCTGGAAGATGCTGAGATGAAGCCGGAAGAAATTGATTATATCAATGCACACGGTACTTCAACACCGGTAGGTGATCCCTCAGAAGTAAAAGCCATTAAAGAAGTTTTTGGCGAACATGCTTATGAACTGAATATCAGTTCCACCAAATCAATGACCGGACACTTGTTAGGTGCAGCCGGAGCTTTGGAAGCAATCGCTTGTATACTGGCTGTTAAAGAAGACATTGTTCCGCCTACTATCAACCATGAAGAGGATGACGATGATCCGGAAATAGATTATAAATTAAACTTTACGTTTAACAAAGCACAAAAAAGAACGGTAAACGCAGCTTTATCGAATACATTCGGTTTCGGTGGACATAATGCCTGCGTGATCGTGAAAAAGTTTGTACGATAAATCGTAGGTAGCAACGTGTTTACTAAACTGTATAAAAGAATAAGGCTCCTTAATAAAAGAGGTAAGGAGCCTTATTCTTCTTTATATAAGATACTTCACTTTTATCCTGATAATATCCATCTGTACGAACAGGCTTTCCTTCATAAGTCGTCGTCGGTAGACGCTGGTAATGGGAAATGGCTGAACAACGAGAGACTGGAGTTTTTGGGAGATGCCATATTAGATGCTATCATCGCTGATATTGTATACAAACATTTCCGCAATAAAAAGGAGGGATTCCTGACTAATACCCGCTCAAAAATCGTTCAGCGGGATACGCTGAACAGAATCGCGGTAGAACTCGGTATAGATAAAATGATTGTGTTCTCTGCTAAAGTCTGCTCCCATAACAACCATATGTTTGGAAATGCCCTGGAAGCACTTATAGGGGCTATTTATCTGGATAAAGGATATGATACCTGCTATAACTTTGTGCAGAACAGGCTTATTAAAGAGCATATTGACATTGATAAAGTTGCCAAAAAAGAGGTGAATTTCAAATCAAGCCTGATTGAATGGAGCCAGAAAAACAAACTGGAAATTACTTTCGATCTTATCGAATCATTCAATGATCATGATGGAAATCCGGTATTCCAAACCTGTGTCATGCTTACGGATATCAAAATCGGAGTTGGAATTGGTTATTCAAAGAAAGAATCCCAACAGGCAGCAGCTAAAATGGCCATCCGCAAATTAAGGAGCGACAAAGAGTTCCAGCAATTTGTTTCCGAACTTAAAAAGAAGCAAACCGGAGAAAATACAGCGGAAAAAGAATTTGAAGAACTACCGGAAGAGGCTACCAGCGAAGCCGAACAAACCGCCTGCTAAAAACTATTTCCCAAAGCACACACCCATCCGTTTTCCCTGAACAACCAGTTCATTATCGGGAGTAACCAATTTTAGTTTGCCGGCAACTTCCGAAAAAGGCAATGAAGAAACTTTATCTCCCCGGATACAAACCATACGGCCAAAATTCCTTTCAGCGATCAACTGAGTAGCATGTCCACCCAGGCGGGTTGCCAGATTCCTGTCAAAAGGAGAAGGGTTTCCTCCCCGTTGTGTGTATCCTAATACGGTTTCACGTACTTCCATACCTGTTACCGATTCCACCATCCGGGCAATATAATCGGCTGCTTTTTTCTTACCTGGTACTTCAATCCCTTCGGCAACAACTATAATAGAATAAGGTTTACCTTTTCGGACTCTCTCTTTTATCACTTTACTTATCTTTCCTATACTATAGCCTAATTCGGGCAACAGGATAACATCTGCTCCTCCTGCCATTCCCGCATATAAAGCGATCCATCCTGCATGATGACCCATTACCTCCAGCACCATTACTCTCCGGTGGGAACTGGCTGTAGAATGTAGGCCGGTGGGAACTGGCTGTAGAATGTAGGCGGTCAATAGCCTCTGTTGCGATATTCACAGCCGTATCAAATCCGAAAGTAATCTCCGTACCCCATACGTCATTATCGATGGTTTTGGGGACACCTATTACGTTCATTCCCAGCTCAGATAAAAGCCCAGCCGTTTTCTGTGTACCATTTCCCCCGATACATACCAGGCAGTCTAATCCCAGTTCCTCATATGTATGTTTAATAATGCCGGGCTTATCCCTCTCCTGGGAAGATAATAATTTACGGAACGGTTTCTCCCGGGAAGTTCCCAGGATCGTCCCTCCCAGATTTAATATGCCGGATAAGCTGTTTTCATCCAGCAATAGCGTCTGTTTCTCTAATAAACCGGAGAAACCATTCTGAATACCAATAACTTCCATTCCAAAATGGGTAATAGCAGTTTTTCCTACTCCCCGGATCGTAGCATTTATACCCGGACAGCCACCTCCTGAAGAAAGAACACCTATTTTCATTGTTACGCTAATTAAGTATTCAACAAATATATAAATATCGTAGCATTTATACCCGGACAGTCACCTCCTGAAGAAAGAACACCTATTTTCATTGTTACGCTAATTAAGTATTCAACAAATATATAAATAAAAAGAGAATGCCTACATTTGCAAGCAATTCAAATAAAAAAAGCATGGATATTTTAACTCGGTCAATCTCTCCTATTTTTCGTTTGCGCCAAAAGGAAATTGAAAAATTATCCTTACAGCCCGACGAAGTACAGAGAAGAGAACTAAGGGCTCTTTTGAAGAAAGCCAGCAATACGGAATGGGGTAAAAAGTATGATTTCAGGAACATACATACCTATACAGACTTTTGTGAGCGTATTCCTCTCCAATCATATGAGGAACTGAAACCATATATTACCCGTATGATCAATGGAGAAAAGAATATTTTATGGCCTACGGCCACACGATGGTATGCGAAAAGCAGCGGTACCACAAGCGATAAAAGTAAGTTTCTGCCTGTTACCAAAGAAATATTACAGGGCTGCCATTACAAAGGAGGATTTGATTGCGTAGCTCTCTACCTGAGAAATAATCCGGAAAGCCGTTTTTTCTCAAAAAAAGGCCTGATATTAGGAGGTAGCCATAGCCCTTCGCCATTAAACAAGCAGGCTCATTGTGGGGATTTATCTGCTGTCCTCTTACAAAACCTGAATCCATTAATAAATTTAATCCGGGTTCCTTGCAAAGAGATTATTCTGATGGACGAATGGGAGGAGAAGATAAAAGCTATTGTGGAAACAACCTGGAACCAGGATGTAAATAACCTTTCAGGTGTCCCTTCCTGGATGTTGGTTCTGATTAAAGCCATTCTTAAAAAAACAGGAAAGGAATACCTGACTGAGGTATGGCCCCACCTGGAGGTCTTTTTCCACGGAGGGATTAGTTTTGAACCTTACCGTGACCAGTATAAGGCATTAATACCGGATGAAAAAATGCATTATATGGAGACTTATAATGCTTCTGAAGGCTTTTTTGGTATTCAGGATGATCCGGCAGATTCCAGCCTACTGATTATGCCTGATTATGGCATATTTTATGAATTTATTCCTATGAACGAAGTAGGAAGTGAAAACCCGGTTATCTTACCTTTGGAAGTCGTGGAGACAGGTAAAAATTATGCTATGGTTATCACCACCTCCGGCGGACTCTGGAGATACCAGATTGGTGATACCGTACGCTTTACCTCCCTGTTTCCCCATAAATATATTATTTCGGGACGTACAAAACACTACATCAATGCGTTCGGAGAAGAGCTTATGGTAGACAATGCCGATAAAGCTATTCAAATGGCATGCCGCTTGACAGGAACCAAAGTAAAAGAATATGCGGCTGCACCTCTTTTTATGCTGGATAAAGCGAAAGGAGTCCATGAATGGCTTATCGAATTTGAAAAACTGCCCCCTTCTATAGAGCAATTTGCCGAAAAACTGGATAAAAGTTTAAAGAAATTAAATTCAGATTATGAAGCAAAACGGTATAAGGATATTTCCCTTCAACCGTTAAAGATCACGGTTGCTAAAAGTGGGCTCTTTTACGAATGGCTCAGCAAAAAAGGCAAACTGGGAGGCCAGCATAAGATACCGCGTTTAAGTAATAACCGCGAATATATGGAAGAATTACTGGAATTAAACCAGTAACCCGTATTATCAAAAAGAATAACCCATATATAGGCCTCCTCCATGCTGGTTAAAAGAAGGAGAGATCATCAATTTATCTGCAACTTTATTACTGAATTTATTCATTAGTTTATTCCGGACCGGAAAGTAAATCAGATAAGCCAATTCTACAGATAATATACCAAATCCGGCTCCTGCCAGCACATCCGAAACCCAATGGCGATTATTATACAGCCGGGATACCCCTACAAATGTGGCTATTCCATATCCGGAATAGGCTAACCATGGATTGGTATCTTTAAACTCTTTGTAGGCGATATGCGCGCCCAGGAAGGAATTGGCCGTATGACCCGACGGAAAGGAATGTGGGCCCCCGTCCGGACGCCTTTCGTTTATACCTTTCTTTATACCATGTACCATACCAGCATTCATACCTTCTGCTAGCATAACCAGGAATAACTGGTCTTGCCAGGAATGTTTCTCTTTTCCCATAAGGTCACATATAAATACCCACCCCAACATTCCCCACTCCAGATAATCGTCTATCCGTATCTGTTTGACAGACTCTTTACGGCTAAATAGATGAAAATCATTCATATTATCAATAGCCGTTCCAACTGCTCCCACACCAATCAGGGATAAAGGAAGAATGAGTTTTTTAGGAGTAAAACCAGAAGCGTACCGGTCTGGCTCTATCCAGGAAGAACGAGTTGTATCCGGCAAAGAATATGCAGCCTGAGCTGCCAAGCCTGTTGGCAACAAGAAGAAAAAAACAATAAATATTCCTTCTTTCTGTATGATCCGTTTTAACTTCATATTACAAAGAAACAATTTTTACTTCTAATAGATTAGCCGTTCCGTCAGGTTTCTTCATCTACCATGCTCTCCTATGTTGTTTTAGCAGATTATTCCTATATTTGTATCCTAAACGTCCGGAGCAGGACGTTAAACTCTGCGTTATATAGAATGGAACATCCATTAAGTATACATAACACACTCACACGAAAAAAAGAACAATTTATACCTTTACATGCTCCACATGTAGGGATGTATGTATGCGGACCTACTGTTTACGGAGATGCTCACTTAGGGCATGCCCGTCCTGCAATAACCTTTGATATACTTTTCCGCTACCTTACCCATCTGGGCTATAAAGTAAGGTATGTAAGAAATATTACAGATGTAGGCCATTTGGAGCAGGATGCAGATTCCGGAGAAGATAAAGTTGCTAAAAAAGCCCGTTTAGAACAGCTGGAACCTATGGAGGTGGTACAATTTTATCTGAACCGCTATCACAAAGCCATGGATGCCCTGAATGTACTACCACCCAGTATCGAGCCCCAGGCATCCGGCCACATTATCGAACAGATTGATCTGGTAAAAGAGATTCTGGATAACGGATACGCCTATGAGAGCCAGGGGTCGGTTTACTTTGATGTTGAAAAATATAACAAAGACCACCGGTATGGGATCTTATCAGGAAGAAATATTGAAGATATGCTTAATACTACCCGTGCACTGGACGGGCAGGACGAAAAGCGTAATCCGATAGACTTTGCTTTATGGAAATGTGCCCAGCCTGAACATATTATGCGTTGGCCTTCTCCGTGGAGCAACGGTTTCCCGGGTTGGCATTGTGAATGTACGGCAATGGGTAAAAAATACCTGGGAAAACATTTCGATATACATGGGGGCGGGATGGACCTGATCTTCCCACATCATGAATGTGAAATCGCACAGGCAGTCGCCTCCCAGGGAGATGAAATGGTTCATTACTGGATGCATAATAATATGATTACAGTTAATGGGCAAAAAATGGGTAAATCACTGGGTAATTTCATTACCCTGGAGGAGTTCTTTACCGGTAAACATACCATGCTTACCCAGGCTTATTCACCCATGACCATCCGGTTCTTTATTTTACAGGCACATTACAGGAGTACGGTAGATTTTAGTAATGAAGCCTTACAGGCCTCTGAAAAAGGATTAACCCGTCTGTTGGAAGCCTATAACAACCTGCAAAAATTAAAATCTTCCGCTTCTTCATCAGCAGATGTAAAAGAGATACGAAGTAAGTGCTACGAGGCTATGAATGACGACCTGAACTCTCCGGTCGTTATATCCCATTTATTTGATGCTGCCCGGATGATTAATTCGGTTAAAGATGAAAAAGCCTCTCTAACAGCGGAAGATATAAAGGAGTTGGAGGAAGTGTTCGAGCTTTTCCTTTTCAACTTATTAGGTATCCAGGATGTGGCCGCTTCTTCCGGGAATGACAGTTACGAAGCATTCTCAAAAGCAATGGATCTGTTACTAACTATCCGTCAGGAAGCAAAAGCAAACAAAGATTGGGCTACTTCCGATAAGATCAGGAATGAACTAGCTTCTTTTGGTTTTGAAATAAAGGATACCAAAGAAGGAGCAGAATGGAGGCTTAATAAATAAAATGCTAAAAATATGACTACTATACAGGATTTTTTAAAGGGCGATGCATTCGCCCTTTTTGCCGGAATAGAACTATTAGAAGTAAGAAAAGGATATGCAAAAGCCCGGATGGAAATCAAGCCTATGCATTTGAATGGCGGAGGTGTATGCCAGGGAGGAGCGATCTTTACACTGGCGGACCTTGCCTTTGCCGCAGCCACTAACAGTCATGCTAAAATGACCCTTTCCATCACCTCTACTATCAATTTTTTCCAGGCAGAAAATAAAGGATACCTGTATGCAGAGGCAAAAGAGATATTCGATCATAAACGACTATCCAATTGTGAGGTAACCGTAATAAATGATAGGGGGGGGAAACAATTGCCACTTTTAACGGAACAGGATACCGGAAAGCGGTCTCCTTACCCTTTGAACCGCTTACCTGAAAAAGTCACCTGATCTCTACCCTGGAGTTAAGCGGATAACGCAGGTGGGAAGAAGATTTATAATAAACCTCAGCGGTACCGATCTTGAGCTTTGCCCGGATCCGGACAGGAATATGGTTTTCATCATCCCCAATCCATATTTCCGCAGCCTCTTTACTTTGGGTAAAAGCCTCATCATAGATATCGATATAGAAATGGCGGGTTTTATATTTTACATTTTCTCCCCGTTCTACAATGGCCTGCCCATTATACCGGAAACGAACATTCACCATATCCCGCCCGACAGGCACCGTAATAGGAAATTCATCACCGGAGCTCATTTTATTCCAATCCAGCGAACGGAGGTAAAGGATGGCTGAGAGCATATCCAATACAATCCCTTTCGCATACATCACCGTATCAATTTTAGTTTCCCGTAAACTATACCGGTGAGAATGAACTTGGGTCTGATTATTCATAGGCGTAAATGAAAGGTTATCTATCATATATCGATTTCCCTCCAACGCTCTTTTCTGATTCTTTATCAGTTGGAAATTTTGCGTGAAATTACTTTCTAATGTATCCCGCATTTTAAATATTCGCTCGAACATCCCGGTTGTTCGGAATAATAATTTATAATTATAACCCGGCTTCGCCTGATAACGGCCTTCGTTCACCGAGATTGTAGCCTGCCCGGCCTTTGGCATTAACAGCCCCCATTTAAAATAAACATCACATTCAACCCGTTCATGCACATTCACTCTGGATTTGACAGGTATCTGTTGGGCAAAAGCCAGCGTAGAGAAACCAATCCATATCATAAACAGATAAAGACTTCTTAACCTCCGATGATACACAGCCTGTGTATTACCTGCGTTTCTTTCCTTCATCTCTGTAGTCCCTATTCCTTTTAACATCCTCTTTAGGTTTATTTTTAGTTATCTCAAGAGATTTTTGTTCCGGAAGCGGCAATGCACGTACATCCCACGTTTCCTCCACTTCCCAGTTTTGCTTCACATCGTACATCTTAGGAGAATAAAATACCTCTTCCGGCTGTAGCTTTTCAGCATAATTACCGGTATCCCATTTTCCATTCTGATTCCGATCCACAATCAACCGGGCATAATATTTATCAGGTTTAAGGTCCATAAACAATACTCCCCCGTCTTTTACCGGGGCCTGCCTTACAGGCTTGTCTCCACTGGTTAGTAATTCAACAAAAGCCGGTTCATCTATTCCCTGGATATTAATATAAAGATGCCCATATTCATCCCGGAGCCTTATTTTGAACTGGGAAGAATAGGTATCATTCCATTTATCATAAATACTAAATATAGTTGCCGAATCGACCTCTAAAAGATATTCTTTCCCATACCGCCAGGGGCGTTGAATAAAGAAATTCAAACTGTTGACCGAATCAGGAATAAAATCAAAATCAACCGGTACCCATAAAGTATCCTGCTTCTGGTTCAGGAAAAACAACTCTTTCTCGATATGGATCACAGGTTCTGAGAATGCGATAGTGATCGTATCAAAGATATCCCTCGTCCCGGAAGCATTGATCTGCATTTCCAGAAAATCTACCGGTTCCGGTTCATCATTATTTTTCTTCTTTCTCCGTTCTGTTGGCATTCTCCGTATAGCCGCACGTACCGTATCCGTTTGCGGACGAAGAATATTCAGCGAATCACTTTTCAGGTAACTAACTCCCAGCATAAGGGTATCCTGTTTCCACACAGTCGAATCCATGATCCAGTAATTAACTGCTCTACCTCCTTCTATTTCCTGCGAGAAGTACCATATACTGTCTGCCGGATAAAAATTAACAGGTACCGGGGTGGGAATCGTATCCAGCGGTGCATTAAAGCGTAGGGTAAAGCGCTTTTCCTCCGGACGTTCCGGGCGTAATATATACTGGCGCTCAAACTCTTCCTTGAAAAGCCGTAATTGGATATTATCCGGCAGATAACGGTTAAAACCAACTGTATAGATCGTATCAATGGTCAGGCTGTCTGCCCAAATCGTATCCTGAC
Organism: Tannerellaceae bacterium; assembly: GCA_021204405.1. Classification (GTDB taxonomy): domain Bacteria; phylum Bacteroidota; class Bacteroidia; order Bacteroidales; family Tannerellaceae; genus JAJPZJ01. The sequence continues at coordinate 10,045 of JAJPZJ010000130.1, forward strand.
GGGAAGCCTGCTCCAGATAAGGAACAATCAAAGAGTCCAGAAAAGCAATATCCTCTCCTGGCTGGTCAAACATATAATCCCGGTTTACATCATTCAATGCATAAATACGGTAAGTACCGGGAGCTATATTACGGATGGTGAACTGCCCCCGGTCATTGGTACGTGAGGTACGGATAAAGGGCAGGGTTACAAATGCCGAATCTTCCAGGTTGCTGTGCAAACCAATGGTAATGCCCGACATAGGCTCCAGATTTTCCGCATTCAATAAAATACCCGATACCTCTAATGAATCGATCACATCCCCGGTAGAAAATGCAAAAGAAAAGTTCTCCAATACATTTTTCTCATTATTATCTGCTATAGAATTAGTAAAATCGATTGTATAGGTGGTATTTTCCAGTAAAGTATCCTTCAACTCTATCACGACTCTTCTTCCGGCCGTACGAATAATAGGAAGGTCTTTTTGAGGAGGAGTAATTATCACATTTTCAGAAGGTTTTTCTACCTGAATAAGTTCATCAAATAATATTTCGATCTTTTTACCGGAATAGTTTGTCTGGTTAGGAAAAGGAGTGCTACTTATAAAGCGTGGCGGATCGTCATCATAAGGTCCTCCATTAGGCGTACCCATATTAGCACAGGAATGCACAACAACTAATAAAAACATTCCATAAATGGCTAATAGACTATTTTTCACATACCTACTTCTCATCCACTAACTTGTTTAATATCTACGGCAAAAATATAGAAAAATCGTCTGAATGTTAATTTTACCTCTCATTATTATATTTCTTTACATCTTATATGAATACCCTAATACCCTGGCTACATTTTCCATCTAGCAATATATATAAAAATATTTATAACTATTTTGTTCTCAGAAAATTAAAACCGATCCGGCAATACAGACACTTTTTTTTCTCACAATATTCACGTTTCAACTGAATAAGCGCCTGGCTATCGCCGGCATTTACTACCTGAAAACCGGCATTTTTCCATATGCTTATAATACTATTCTTTTAATACTATTCTTTTCCGGTGGAATATTTTCCAGTAAAAAGATGGCTCTCTCCCGGTATTCCGGTTGCTTATTTTGAATAGCATACGCAAAATACAAGGGTACCACGGTATTAATTAAGACTAGCTCAAGCATGTTTTCCCCTACTGGTTTTGCTATCTTTTTTGTACGTTTCCCAAAATTGTAATGTTCTTTCCAATATCCTGAAGGCTCTACACGAAACAGGGTTTTCAATTGTCCGATCGTTCCTGCATTTAATATTTGTGAGAAAAGAAGGTCATACCTGGAAAATAACATAGCCAGTTGACCCAGCCGCACATAGGGAAAATTTACAGGACGTGTACGTAAAGATCTGAAAAGATGGCGCTCCAAAGGAACAAGGCCATACTTATATTGCAGGAATACATATTCCCGTTGTAAATATTGATAATATTCGTTTTCCAGCTTATCTGCCAACATTCCGGCCTGTCCAAATAATAAAGCCTCTACCTGCAACAGGTTATCCCGCTGTTTCTGGATATACCGGAAAGGCAGGCTGCGTGCCAGCCTTTCAAAAGCATCATTATTCACCCCCGACCCAAATGTACGGGTCAGAATAATATATAAAACCGTATGCCAGTCATACTGATACTGTTTAAGTAACATAAGTAAGTAATCCGTTTTACGTTCCATCCGCTCAGCCAATAAAAATGCCTGCCAGGAAGCAAGTAATACAGGTTCCATCTGCTCAATAAAGCCAATACAGGGAAAAGTCTTTTCCTGATGAAGTAACCAGTCTATATTTTTTGTACTGCCGCCGGAACTTTTAATATAAGCTGGGGGATGGCCTCTCCGTTACTACGATAAACAGGGGTGTCAGCCTCTTCTACCACATGGAGGATAACAGCATCATAACTACGGTCTGTATGATGATTATGTAAAAACCAGTCCGAAGCTTTGGTGTGGACTTCTATACTTCCTGCCCACACCGTTTGGTTTACCCTTATTTTGGCATTAAAAAAATCGGGACCGGCATGCGTATTCCTGATACCGGGGTCGATAACAACTACAGGTAAACTGTCTGTGGTTTTCAAATCGGAGGGCAGATATAACCTATACTGCCACACATAGTGTAGTAAACGTTCCATATTATTTTCACAGTTAAGATTTAATTACCACAAATCTAATTCATTTTCTTTATATTTGCACAACTGATCACACGGTTATCAGTAAGATTATTTACCAGCTTATACAGACATATGAATATTGCACTTATAGGATACGGAAAGATGGGGAAAACCATCGAGCAAATAGCATTAAGTAGAGGACACAGGATCGTTTCTATTGTAGATATAAATAACCCGGAAGAGTTTGATTCGGAAAATTTCAGAAGTGCCGACGTTGCCATCGAATTTACCACTCCGGACACAGCCTACAATAACTATATGAAATGTTTTGCTGCAGATGTACCGGTCATATCCGGAACTACCGGTTGGTTGGACAAGCTGAATGAGATTAAAGATCGCTGCAAAAACGACGGAAAAACCTTCTTCTATACATCCAACTTCAGTATTGGTGTAAATATATTCTTTGCCGTAAATAAATATTTAGCCCGTATTATGAACAACTTTACCGGTTATGACGTTCATATGACGGAAACTCATCATATCCATAAACTGGATGCTCCCAGTGGTACAGCTATTACATTGGCGGAAGGAATCCTGGAGAATATAGATAGGAAATACCGCTGGACACTTGATAAAACCGATAGGGAAACCGATAGGGAAACCGATCTTCCTATTTACGCCGTACGCGAAGGAGAAGTTCCCGGCATACACGAGATCGTATACGAATCAGATGTCGACTACATCAGCATCAAGCACGATGCCAAAAGCCGCGCCGGTTTTGCTTTAGGAGCCGTAATAGCAGCTGAATTTACTGCCGGAAAAAAAGGATTTCTCGGTATGGAGGATATGATTAAATTATAAATAAGACAGTAAAGTCCAAATGAAGCAATTTACAAAAAAACAATGGATCAAATTTGGTATTGTAACCATCCTGTACCTACTTTTTTGCTTATGGATGCAAAATCCATGGCTTATTTTAGGTGAATTCCTTATTATTGATTTGTTCCTTACCAAATATGTTCCCTGGGGAGCCTGGAAAAAAACGCAGAATCCGGCCGTCCGGAATGTGCTTGAATGGATAGATGATATTGTATTTGCCCTGGTAGCTGTCTACCTGATAAATATTTTTGTTTTCCAGAATTATCAGATACCCAGTTCTTCGCTGGAAAAATCATTATTGGTAGGCGACTTCCTGTTTGTGAGCAAACTAAGTTACGGACCCCGTGTCCCAAATACCCCCCTTTCATTCCCATTGGTACAAAATACTTTACCTGTATTCGAAACTAAATCTTACCTGGAATGGCCCGAATGGGGATATAAACGGGTGAAAGGTTTCGGAAATGTAAAACGGAATGACATTGTAGTATTTAACTTTCCTGCCGGCGATACCGTAGCATTAAAACAGCAGAACCCTGATTACTATATTCTGCTGAAGGAATACGGTCGCGACCGTATCAATCTGGACAGGGCAACTTTCGGAGATGTGATCTATCGTCCGGTAGATAAACGGGAAAACTATGTAAAGCGCTGTATAGGTATGCCTGGCGACTCGCTCTCTATCAGGGATAACCAGGTATATATTGATGGAGTAGTTGCCATTAATCCCGAACACATGCAACTCAACTATTTTATCGAAACAGATGGCTCACTCTTTACCGAAGATCAGTTCCGGCTACTAAATGTAAGCAAAGAAGACCGCGAATTGGTTTCGGCCTATACCCAATATCATGGGTATTTATCTTACATCGGCTTTACCCCTTCCGACGGTGGCCAGTTTAACCCGATCTACCATTTACCACTTACGGAGAAGGCACTGGGTATTGTTGAAAAACTGCCCGGGGTTAAAAAAGTAATGGTCGAACCGGATATCTATACAGGTTACACATATCCTATCGAATATGAAACAGGATGGACACGTGACAACTACGGGCCTGTATGGATCCCTAAAAAAGGAGAAACGATTCCACTCAACGAATACAACCTGGCTTTGTATATGCGTTGCATAAAAAACTATGAGAATAATGAAGTGGAAGTAAAAGGTGGACAAATATATATCAATGGTAATCCGGAAACCACCTATACATTCAAATATGATTACTATTTCATGATGGGTGATAACCGGCATAAAAGTGCCGATAGCCGCTCATGGGGTTTTGTACCTGAAGATCATGTGGTTGGGAAACCCATCCTGATATGGCTCTCCTTAGATAAAGACCGCGACTGGTTTGACGGAAAGATCCGTTGGGAGCGGTTATTCCGTATGGTTCATACCGACTAATATATGGATGAAAACAGAAAAGATATACGAAAAAACAAACTACTTAATCACATCAGGACACTATTATACCTGGTCATATTAACAGCCTTTGTATGGATGGTACGTTTTTTCTGTTTTCAATCTTATCGTGTGTCTACCGATTCCATGGAGCGGACACTCCATGCAGGAGATTTTATTGTAGTAAATAAACTTCCACTGGCTAATACCCCTTCACGTAACCAGGTCGTTCTTTTTACCAGTCCATTGCTGAAAGACTCACTTACAAAACCTCTTTTCCTGAGCCGGTGTATAGGAATGCCCGGAGATACTATACAGGTTACAGAAGACGGATATATAGCGAATGGAGCCCTTATTCCCTATTCGCCCCGTACAATCTCTACCTACTATATTACCCATGCTACCCGCAATGAGTTCTTTCAGGCACTCCGGAAATTAGATATACCTGTACGAAACCAGCAATCCAACCCGGATGGCTTTTCTATTCATCTGACCGGATTTGAAGAGTTTCAATTGCGGGAAGAACTATCTTCTTTCGGGAATGAAGGATTTACAAAAGAAAAGAGAATACCTTACTCCCTGGTGGTACCCCGGAAAAATTATGCTTACCGGCTGGATGAAACAGCCCTGATCGCCTGTAAGGAAGCTATCCTGGCACAAGTAGGTGACAAAGCACGGTTTCGCGACGGAAAACTGTTCCTGGATGGAAAAGAAACACACTTTTTCTTCTTTCAACAGGATTACTACTGGGTTCTTTCCGATAATATTCATGAAGCTATAGACTCACGGCATCTCGGTTTTATACCTACTCAAAATATCATCGGTACAGCCTCCTTCCGCTGGTATAGTAAAGATAAAAAACAAGTATTCAAACCCATAAACTGATGCAATCCGCCTATATTTCCACTGCCTATTTCGGCCCTGTCCAACAATATTGTAAACTCGTACAATATCCGGTTATATACATAGAAACTGCTGAAAACTATCTCAAACAAACTTATCGCAACCGTTGCGTGATTGCTGCTGCGAATGGCCCCTTATCTCTATCTATCCCAATCGTTAAACCCGACACCTTAAAATGTCTTACTAAAGATATCCGTATATCCGGCCACGGTAACTGGCGGCACCTGCATTGGAATGCACTTGTTTCAGCCTATAATATGAGCCCCTTCTTTGAGTATTACCAGGACGACCTGGCTCCTTTCTATAACCGCAAATTTGAATTCCTTTTCGACTTTAATGAACAACTGCGGGAGCTGATTTGTAAATTAATAGACATCTCTCCGGAAATACATGCTACCACAACCTACCAACCGGAAGTTGAAAACGATTTTCGGGAAATAATCCGTCCTAAACATACACCGGATGATCCGGATTTCATTGCCTCCCCATATTATCAGGTGTTCAAAGACAAGCATGGTTTTTTACCCAACTTAAGCATAGTAGATTTACTCTTTAATATGGGGCCTGAAAGCGTGCTGATCTTAAAACACTCTATTAATAAAGAGACCCTCTCAAGTAAGAAGGTGTAATCCCTATTGGATAGCCAGCAGATTATTTTAGAAACCAGGGTGTTAGCCAGTTGTGTTCAGCAGATTCTATAGGAAATGTAAATAGTTATATAACTTAATTTTATCTGTTCCCCGCGAAGGCGGGGATCGCACTAAAGTTTTTAATTTTTTGTTAGCTGAAGGGGAACTTTTCGACCACAATTAATTTCTGGCACCAGCTTCCTGTATAAGGCTTTTGGCTCCGGTAAATAACGTTCCCCTTTTATTTCACCGGTTCCCCTATTTTTTATTTCTTTACAGCCTGTAACGGAAATGTAACATCGTGGTAATAAAAAAAACACTGACCTTATGCTGGGCACTGTACACATGCGTCCTTGCTGCTACTGCCCATACTCCACCTATCGACTGGAAGCTATCCGGCCGGCTGTTTATCGATGGAGGAGCCTATGTAAACTCTCCGCCTGAATTACATAACGACATGCATATATCAGAGATCCGCCTGGGAACCAAAATGCGTTACCAGACCCACTGGTATGCCAAAATAGATATCGGCTTTGCCAATAATAAGGTTGCGTTGAAAGATGCCTACCTACAATATAGTAAAGAAGATAACTACTTTCGCGCCGGCTACATGCTTGGATTTTTCAGTATGGACCAATCCACCAGTACGAATGATTATGTTTTCCATACCGGCTCTAATATTACGGAAACCTATTATCCTGGCCGCCGCACAGGGATTTCCTACACCCGTTCGGTAGAAAATTACTATTGCTCTTTCGATGGATTTATGGGCGACGGGCTAACTCGTGCAGAGACCATCAAACCCGGTTACAACTTTACCGGAAGATATGTATGGAGGCCTATCAATCAGGAAGCACATGTATTTCATCTCGGCACCGGTGCTCTCTTCAGGATACCCGACAAAGATACGGAAACTGGCAAACGGCCGCTCTCCTTAAAAACCAAAGGGGTTACCTATATGCCTTCCGTACAGCTATTGGACCTGTCATTGGAAGATGTGGATAACCAATCACAGACCAATGTGGAATACCTGTTTTTTCACCGGAAATGGCTATTACAGGGCGAATATTTACTGATGAAAGTAAAACAGCCGGGTACCCTCCCCGGTTATACTTCTCACGGAGGATACCTGATGGCCGGCTTCCTCCTTAAGGGCAATGCCTACGGATATGACCTGCTCGATGCGTTGCCGGAAATGCCCGTAGAACCCCGGTCTTTATTACTTGCCTGCCGGTATAACTACACCAACCTCAACGATAAACATAGCCAACTATATGGCGGCAGGCAACACGACATTTCTGCCGGACTCAACTATTATGTAAACGCCTATATATCCACCCGGTTAAACTATACCCATTTGTGGATGGACAAACATTCCACCCTGAGAAAGAATAATATCCATATACCACAAGCCCGCTTGCAAATCCGATTCTAACTTATATTCAGAATTTCTACGGTAAAAATATAATTTATGATTATCCGCATAATGTCCTATTATAAATTCTGGATTTGAAGTCGGAGT
>JAJPZJ010000017.1 GCA_021204405.1 Tannerellaceae bacterium
GGCAACACCTAAACACCCTCGCTTGAATGAGGGTGCAAAAGTAAGAACTTTTTTTTGTATCTGCAAACAAAAAGCCCAACTTTTTCAAGTGGACTTTTTAAATATATAAAAATAAGTTGATTAACACATTCCTTTTATTACTTCTATAATCTCTTGTCCCAATCCATCCGCTTCAGCTTTCACTTTCGCTTCCGCATAAATACGAATAATAGGCTCTGTATTACTCTTTCTTAAATGCACCCATTTATCCGGAAAATCAATTTTCACACCATCAATATCAGCTATAGGATACTGAATATACTTTTGTTTTACCTTTTCCAAAATAGCATTTACATCAATAGAAGGAGTTAATTCTATTTTTTGTTTGGATATATAATAAGAGGGATAGATAGCTTTCAGCTTGCTTACTTTCATTTTTTTCTTAGCCAAATGCGTTAAAAACAGGGTAATACCGACAAGAGCATCTCTCCCATAATGGCTTTCCGGGTAAATCACCCCTCCATTTCCTTCACCACCAATTATCGCCCCAATCTCTTTCATCTTAGCAACCACATTCACTTCACCCACTGCGGCAGCCTCGTATTTACCACCATATCCGACAGTTACATCCCGTAAGGCACGTGTTGAACTAAGATTACTAACCGTGTTTCCAGGCGTATTAGACAGCACATAGTCACTTACAGCAACCAGCGTATATTCTTCACCAAACATTTCTCCATTTTCACATATAATGGCCAACCTATCCACATCCGGATCAACCACAAAACCAACATCGGCTTTTGCCTGAGACATTAATGAAGAAATTTCCGTTAAATTTTCAGGTAAAGGTTCCGGATTATGTGCAAAGTTGCCATGTGGTGCACAATGCAACTTAAAAATTTCCTTTACACCTAAAGCAAATAACAGGTCAGGAATAATGATACCTCCTACAGAATTTACACAGTCTATCGCTACACGGAAATTAGCAGCTTTTATGGCCTCAATATCTACCAAAGAAAGGTTTAAAATACTTTCTATATGTTTTTGCTTATAGGAACTATCTTCAATAACTTTTCCCAGCGTATCCACTTGTGAAAAATAAAAATCTTCGTTTTCTGCAATCTCCAGAATTTCTTTTCCTTCTGCAGCATTCAGGAACTCGCCTTTATTATTTAATAATTTCAAGGCGTTCCACTGTTTCGGATTATGGCTGGCTGTAAGGATAATACCTCCAGCGGCTTTTTCTAAAACCACAGCCAATTCAGTTGTAGGAGTGGTTGCCAGGTCTAGGTCGACTACATCTAATCCCATACCAGTTAAAGTTCCGACAACAATATGCTTAACCATATTTCCCGAAATCCTGGCATCTCGTCCCACTACTATTTTATTAGATTTCTCTTCCGGATTATTTTTTATAAATGTAGCATAAGCCGCCACAAATTTCACAATAGCCAATGGGTTTAATCCTTCTTCAGGCGCACCGCCTATTGTACCCCTGATGCCAGAAATAGATTTAATGAGTGTCATAGTTTTTAGATTTATTGCATGTATTTAGGCATAATATATTTTATTCTTGTAAATAAAAGGGTTCTCCTCCCAAAGCTGTCTGTTGACTCGCCGTATTACCTTGCGGCAAATGGGACTATCAATTTTACTTCCGCACTATCTCCTACATACAATAAGGGAAGCCCTACTGCTGCACTTAAATAAAAATAGGGATTGGTCCATGAGTCTGATGCTCCCGGATAGTTAGTCAGGAAATTAAATGAAACTGCATCATAAGGAGTTTGAAAAAATCATATCTGGCAGAGTCATACTTAAATATATAAATTCATAACGACATAGAATTTCGTCTCCCGCAGCAGCCCGGTTCCCTGTGCCTGAATCTATAACATTCATATAAATACCATTATCCAACTTCACAAATTCATTTTCTTTAAAAACTCCATTTACCGGATATTCTTTGATAAAATCTAATCCTTCTTCATCTTTTAAACGATCTATAGCCTTACGTTCATCTTTTAACATATCCGTATAAGACTTCATACTATTATTACATGAAAATATCGCTAATAATATAACAGCAGATATAAGTATATTAAATCCTTTTTTCATCTCTTTTATTTTATGACACTTGGTGACAAAAGTAAATAAACTCTTTAACATCCTTCCAAAAAGAGCTTACTTCTTAATAATTATTAGGGTTAAATTCTTTTAATCCTTCCTCAAACACGTTAAGTGCATCTTCTATAGAACCATAGTACTCTCCTCCTGAAGCATTTTTATGCCCTCCGCCATTAAAATATGCAGCGGCAAATTGATTACTGGGAAAATCGCCTACAGACCGAAAAGATATTTTTGTATACTCCTTATCTTGCCGGATAAACACGCTAAAATCTACACCGTCAATATTTAGTAGTAAATTAACAAATCCCTCCGTATCCCCTGTTTTATATCCGAAGTTATTTAATTCTTTTGTAGTAAGGGTAATTAAAGAGGTTTTATATTCAGGATATATTTTCATTTTTTCCAATAAAACATATCCCATCAATCTAAAACGGCTCTCAGAATACGCCTGATTTACTTTCTGATAAATTAAGTCTTTATTAATACCTTTCTTTAACAATTCACTAATAACGATATAAACTTCCGGCTGATTAGAATTATAGGTGAAAGCCCCTGTATCAGTCATCATGCCAGTATAAATACAAGCCGCTCCTTCCTGATTCAGAATATCAAACATCCCCATCTGACAAATAAGACGAAATATCAATTCAGCTGTCGAAGACATTTCGGACTGTGAAATAGTAACCTTACAAAAATCACCTGGATGTAAGTGATGATCTACCATTACTTTTCTTCCTTCGGCCGCAAGTACAACAGGAGCAAGTTTTTCCAAACGCTTAGGCTCGTTAAAATCCAAACAAAAAATAACATCTGCCTTTAATATCAGCTCTTCCGCAAACTCCGGATACTTATCATAAATAAGAATATCTTTTGAGCCTGGCATCCACTTATAATATTCCGGAAATTCATTTGGAACAATAACTGTTATATTTTCTTTTCCATATGTAGTTAAAAAATGATATAGTCCTAAAGAAGAACCTAATGAGTCACCATCCGGAGAAACATGGGATACAATTACAAAACGCTCGCCTTTTTCAATGTATTTTTTTACTTTTTGGACTTTTTCTTCACCAATGATCTTTGTAAGCATAGACTTTTTAATTTTCAGTCCCAAAGGTAGTACTTTTTTCCAGACAGGTTAATTAAAGAACTCCAATATTATAAGCAATAAAATTAAACTTAAAACAAATAGTAACAGAATAGGCTTTTTTATTCGAAAATAAATTATGAGAATAAAGAGCATTAGATAGAGTAGAAGCATTTGACCAAATCCAATAGTAGTAAATAAATTAAATCCTTGTATAGTATTAAACTTTTCAACCAACAGGCATAAAGATTTTATCATTACTTCTAATGCTTCTTTCACTAATTCATAAACCTGTGTACCTTTAGGTAATAAAAACCATATCAACCCTACAGGTATAATGAATGTAGCTAACAGGGAGATAAATAAATTTGTTATTACAAACAAGAAAGAGAACTGGTTAAAATAGTACATTGATAAAATACAAGTTCCTATCTGTGCAGCCATTGATATGGCAATCCATTGCCAGGGAGTAGAAATTATTGGATTACGGACAGAGATTAGAGATAAAATTCTCGGATATAAATAAAGAATAAACCAGACAGCTATAAAACTTAATTGAAAACCTATATTAAAGAGATTTGCTGGATCTATTAGCAACAACATAAAGGCAGCAAAAAACAAGTTATTATAACTATCTGATCTTCTCAACAGTAATTGAGCCATAAAATACAAGGTAATCATAAGTGAAGCTCTCAACGTAGGGAGCGACATTCCTGCAACAAAAGCAAATCCCCATATTAACCCAATAGAAAAATATATTTTAAGGTTCTAACAATATTATTATTATCTCTTACTAGAATAAATAAAGCTTTTACCAGAGCAGCAACAACCCCGACATGAAATCCACTCACCGATAAAACATGTGCTATTCCTAGGGCAGAAAAAGAATATCTTATAGAGCGATTCAGAAAAGTTGTCTCACCAAATGTGATTGCAGAAAAAATAGCTTTATGATCAGCAGGAAGCTCCAGTTGATCAGTGAAAGAAAGTAAAAGAAACCGTATATTTTTCTGCCATTCATATAATTTACAGGGAATAATAGATGATCTCTATTTATTTTATAATGAGTAATTAAAAGAGAAAGAATTATTATAATAATACCTAAAATGACAGATGTTCCTCAATAGTAAAAAGTATAGGAGAAATTACTTATTAATTTCTTCTGTAAGGAATTAATAAGTAAAACTGCTAACGTTAGAAAAAGAAAAAAACAGAAATACCAGAAAAAAGAAAAATGATAATACCCTATAATTCCCAGGGTCCAAAAAAATAGCAAACGAAAGAAAGGCCTTCTCTCAATATTCGTAATCACAAAAGTAAGTTTTAAGGTTAAGGTTTTGTTGGGGAATTTTATTTAAAGCATTTTCAGCTCATGTATCATTTGTTTGGGATTATCAGAATTAAATACAAAATTCCCTGCAACCAGTACGTCCGCTCCTGCATCCAATAAACGTTTACCCGTTTCCAGATTAATGCCTCCATCCACTTCTATTAAGGTAGGCAAGCCTTTTCTTAAGATCATCTCTTTCAAAGTAGCTGTTTTTTCTACAGAATGCTCAATAAACTTCTGTCCTCCAAAACCAGGGTTCACCGACATTAATAAAACCATATCTACATCCTGAATAATATCTTCCAGCAAACAAACAGGTGTATGTGGGTTGAGTGTAACCCCTGCTTTCATTCCTGCTTCTTTAATTGCGTGAATAGTACGGTTAAGATGAGTACATACCTCATAATGGACATTCATCATATAAGCTCCGGTCTCGGCAATTTGTGATATGAATTTTTCCGGTTGTACAATCATCAGATGGACATCCATCGGTTTCTTACAAACCCTTTTAAGTTCATCCAGAATAGGAAAACCAAAAGAAATATTTGGTACAAAAACTCCATCCATTATATCCAAATGTAACCAATCCGCTTCACTATTATTTATCATTTCTATATCACGGCGTAGATCCAGAAAGTCAGCAGATAACAAGGAGAGAGAAATTAGATGTTTCATAGTCTATTTATAATTTCTGCAAATTTACAAAAAAAGAAAGAGAACACATAAAGTTGTTCTCTTTTCCTATAACATTTGAACTATATAAATTAGTTCACTATAATTCCATTATACTCTGGATATAACTCTTTTTCTACATGATAAATTCTGGCAAACTGACATAAAAAGTCTAAAGTATGTTTACAAGGTCCTCTGAAAGAGTCTTCAATACCTGATTGGGAATTATTTTTTTCTTCTCCTAGACATGGTGTAGAAAGTTTACTCATAGGCCACTTTTTTATATTGTTTCCTTCTAAACGGAAATGACCTTAAGTTTATTGCATCAGGTTCGTCTTTTATTTTAAACGAGAGATAATTCTATTTGATTTTCTTCTGCCATACGACGCATATTCAATATAGCATATCGCATACGGCCTAAAGCAGTATTTATGCTTACTCCAGTTATATCTGCAATTTCTTTAAAACTTAAATCCTGATAATACCTCATTTCCAATACTTCCCGTTGGTTATCCGGTAAATGTTTTATCAATCTTTTCACATCTGCCAGCACCTGATGGCGAACTAAATTATCTTCTATGGTACCATCACAAAGTTTGACATTATTGAAAAGATCTACTTCTACCTCGTCATTAGATACCGTATTTTCACTTCTTTCCTGGCGAAAATAGTCTATAATCAGGTTATGAGCTATTCGTGTGATCCAGGCTTTAAATTTACCATTTTCCGTATAACGTCCTTGCTTTATAGTCATAATCACCTTAACAAAAGTCTCCTGAAAGATATCTTCTGTTAAATCCCTATTACGTACAATGAAATATATATAAGAGTGAATACTGCTTTTATAACGATTCAGTAAAACATCGAAAGCAGAATTATTGCCTTGCGCATAAAGACTAACCAACTGTTCGTCAGTCTTCGTTCTTAATGTTTTCATTACTTTTATATTTTAAGATTCTAAAGAGTAATGGTTTGCAATAGGCAATAAAATTTAAAAGTGTTAGACAATATTTATTTTGGAACAAAAGAACAAAAAGTATTTTAAATAGGCAAATATTTTGGTTAATTATAAAAAAAAATGACCACCTCCCCTACTTTACAGTACGAAAGGTGGCCCTTTTTGTATAAAAGAATATTTCCTTTATTTAAAATTTATAACCAAAAGTCAATGCGATCCTATTGCGATTAGTTTTTAATAAAGCTGGTTGTGAATCATTCATAACATCTCCATTACTATCAAATGTAGGAGAAAAAGCATAAGCATCTTCCTTTTGTTGAGTAAATACGTATGCGATATCTGTATAGAAATTAGGCGTAAACCGATAACCTAATCCTACAGTGTAATTAGAAATTCCTCTATCAAAAGTATAATGAGGGATAGTTCCTACAGTAAGAACTTCTATATCTCCATTTTTCCAATCACTTTTAACCGGACTCATACTCCAGGCACCGCCCAGGCGTCCAGCTAAACGGGGAGTAAACTTATATTCCACGCCAGCACGAATCGTATTCCCTATGCCAAAGGTAGATCGGATATTTTCATTTGCGAAATCATTAGCTACACCATTTTCATAATAATTTTTCATATTCTTATAATTCACCAGCTCGTAATCTACACTCACTAAAGCTTTATTACCTATTACACCTGCAATACTGAATAAAAATTTATCTGGTGAACGATATTCATATTTACTTGCAGCACCGTCAGGAGTACCCTTGAAGTTATCCACAGTCTCTTGCTGGCCTTCATCGATATATGTTAAAAATATATCAGCATCTCCATAATAATAATCAGTCATTTTATACCATGTCGGAGAGGTATAGGCAACTCCTAATCTTAAAAAATCAGCTGGGCGGAAAATTACTCCCAAATTGAAGCCATAACCAGTCCCATCCGTACTTAAACCATTAGCGAGATCAAAATAATTACCCTCATGTGCAAAATCTTCGCTATAATAAGAGCTATAATTATAATTTATATCTGTTACAGCTAAAGAGGCTCCGAATAGCACTACATCTGAAAAATTCAGACCAAATGAAATATTATATTGGTCAATAGCTCCACTTTCATGCACTTCAAGTTGTGAATCATCAAGCAGATAATTTTCCCATCCATCACTATTCTGCTGTCCAAATGCACTATAATATCCTGATCCATTATTATATGGTTCAATAGCACCTACACTATGTCCTAATATAGATAACCAGTCAATACCTGAATTATAAGCGTTAGAGGCTGTAAGTTGGCTTACACTTACACCTTCTAAGGTAGCACGATTGGCCATATAATCTGTTATAGAAAAATCACTATTCCCTCGGGCAGCCATGCGATAACTCCTTCTGAAATTTTTCACTTTATTATAGGAGAAACCCACATTCCAGCTGGTTAAGCCGTCACTATTAGAGGTGGGGAAATAACCTACATAAGCCATATTATCAAAACTTAGCCTGGTCCGGTTTTCAGATAATTTATTTCCATACCAGTTTGTTTTCCCCGTGAATCCGGATAAACTAAGTGTTGTTACAACTTCTGAGCTTTTATAAACTGCCAACCCTGCCGGATTAGTATGCATGGCAGAAATATCTCCACCTAATGCTCCAAAAGCACCACCCATCCCTAAATACCGGGCTGTACCATTTAAATCTGATTGAGCAAATTTATATGCATCTAACTGACTTTGCGAAAATAAAGCGCCACTATAAAATAGTAGCGCTATAATTATACCAATCTCCTTTCTCATTTCTATATATTATTTATAGAGTATACTCAAATTATCTTTATCTCCTACCACCACTGGAGCGACTACTGCTGCCACCACTTAAACGTCCTGCAGAAGAAGATGAACCGGAAGAACGACTTCCACTATAACCAGAAGAAGAACTTACAGAACTGCTACTTCTGGAAGGTGTATAACTGCTGCCTGAACGGGAAGAACTACTACTGGAAGATGATAACGAAACCGCACTACTTCTTCTTGTACTGGAAGCACTATTCGTAGTTACAGAAGAACTGGAGTTGCTTGAAGAAGCTGAATTAGAAGAAGAAACACGTGTACGGGATGTAGTTGTTCCTACTACTGCACCCTGGCTACCAGAGTTTCTACTACTATTCGTTGACACGGAGGATTGGGAACGACTCGTTGTAGCTGCTGAACGATTTGCAGATCTGGAAGTAGTTGTTCCACTATTCAAGGAAGAAGAATTACGTCTGCTTGTAGTCGCTGAACTTCTGGTTGAAGAACTTGTAGCTGCCCGGCCATTCGTATAGTTCCTGCTACTGGCAGAAGCAGTTCCATAAGATCGGCGACCTGCCGTACGACCGCTACTATAATTAGTGTAATAAGGACGGCCATAATAACCGGGGTAATAATGGTGATGGTAATGATATCCCCAATACCCCCAGGAAGGACCATAATGCCAGGGTCTGTACCACCCGGAATAAAAGCCGGCATAGAAGCCACCCCATCCCCATCCAATACCCCAGAAAGGGCCATACCAGGATGAATAAGTCCACCAGGGACTATACCAGGGATCATACCAATTATAATACCAGGGAGAATTCCAGGCATTTCCAATATTTATATTCAAATTTACATTTGAACCTACATCCGAATAAGTAGTTTCATATCCATAGGCATAATATCCATCGCTGATATAAAGATCTACCTGATCTGCCCCGGCTATTGTAATTTTACTCGGTGAATGATAGCGGATAATACGTTCTGTATATTCATTATCCGAACGCCTTTCAGTATCCAATGCATGCTGAGATAGAACTACATCTTCTTCATATACCTCATCTTCATAATAAGGCTCATCAATTTGTATTGAAGTATAACGACGGTTATATTCATCTACATCTCTTTCCTCGGGCAGTAAGATTATATCTTCATGCGAAGCAGTATCATCTGAAATATAAGCTAACACTGTTCCTTCCTGAGCAGACTCCTCTTTCTCTTCCGTTTTTGTTACTTTCTTTTTATTTTTAGCCGAAGAGAAATACACATCATCAAAAAACTCCTCCTGTGCTGTTGCATTAAAAACAACCGCCAGAAGCATCAATAATAAAGATGTCAATTTCACAGGTTTCATATTTGTTTCTCCTCTTGATTAAATATTCTTATTTAGACTTTAGTCTACCTATAAAGGTTTAATTATTTTCTCCATATTCTTTAAGGCAAACGTATCGCTACTACCTACAAATATAATAACTTACAGTAATTCTCATAATAATTATATAATCTTTAACTATAAGTATATTTAAGTAGCCATCTAATTATATGATGCAGCGAAACTGCTCAATGCTGCATATAGAAAAAACAAAAGAAAAAAATTATAAAAAAGCAGCCACCGACTCCCTTCAATCCTCCTTATTCAAAGGCATGTAAGTTTTAAATCCAAGCATATCAGCAACTTCAATATTTTTTTTACCATCATCTATAAAAAGAGTATGTTCCGGTATCATACCTGAATCCTTGATAACATAACTAAAAATTTCCAGATCCGGTTTAGTTATCCCTATTTCATAAGACTTGTATAATTTATTAAAATAACAGGTAATAGGATATCCCGCTTCTGAAAAGTCTTTACTATAAGCCCAATCCATGATAGCCGGATTGGTATTACTTAACAGATACACCTTATATTTTCCTTCAAAGCAAAGATATAATCTAATTTATATTGAGGAGTATCCACTATAAATCCTAACCAGGCATTTTTTATATCCTCTTTAGATATTTGTCTTCCAGCATGCTCGCATAAAGCAAAACAAAATTCATCCCAGGTTATTTTTCCATTTTCTAATTCCAGGAAAATTCCTTTTTGTTCATACAGATCAATTAGTAATTCAGCATCTTTCACGCCAATAGCTTCAAACCTTTTAACTGCTCTATTGCGGTCCAAATCTAATATGACACCTCCCAAATCAAACATTATATTCTTAATTTCTGACATAGATAGCACTCGTAAATTTAAATTATATCAACTAAAAAGCATCCTACAAAAAGTTTGCAGGATGCTTTTATTATCTTGGTAAAATTCCAGTTTTATTCTTGATCTCCATCTTCGTCGCTAACCAACGGCTGTTGTGCAGTACCAAAGTCAGGAGCAATTGCATTCGGATCAATAGATATAGCTTCATTAACCTGTTGCCTGATTTCAGATTGAGAAGCCTGCTGTGTTCTTGGAATAAAAGCTGTAATAACAATACTCAATACTATTACAGTGCCGGCAAGCGACCAGGTTGCTTTTTCAAGAAAATCAGTGGTTTTACGTACCCCCATAATTTGGTTAGAAGAAGAGAATCCTGATGCTAAACCTCCACCTTTTGAGTTTTGGATCAATACAATTAAAATTAAAAGTATTGAAGCAATCAGAATTAAGATTGAAATAAATACGTGCATTTTAGTGTTATTTTTTAGTGTTAATAATCAATTTTTCCAAAAATCGGATTTGGTCTGCAAAGTAAACATTTTTTTCCGGATATTTCAAGTTTAAGTTTTTAATAATTTGCAATGCTTTTTCATACCTTTTCTGTTTAATATAAATCCGGGCCAATGTTTCAGTAAAAAAAGAATCCTCCAGAGTGGCCTCAGGACTTATTGGTAGGGAGGTAGGCTTTGTATTTACATCCTCCTTTTCAGTCCGGATTCTTTTTCCAACACCGCCTTGTTCACTTTCTTCAATAAAAGAATCTATTAGGTCCCGATGTTGTAATTGGATTCTTTCTTCTTTTGCAACTTCTTCAGCATGTTGATTATTCAGACTCCAATAGATATAATCACTTGACACCGAAGGCGTAAATAGCAAATCTTTTCCTTCAAAAAGTGTATTTTCCTCATCATTTAATGATAAAAAAGCATCAATCAGCGCAAATGAGCTATTTTTATTTTTTTTCTCCTGAAAGAAGCTAGGTCCAAGTTCTGTTTCCAATAATACAAACAACTTCTTCCGGTCCGGGATACAAATTGACTTTTTGGCCAGCTCCTTTTCCAAACGAATATCCTGCAGAAGAGATAAGTTTTTCAGATAAAGCATATGTGCAATCTGAAAATAGGGATATTCTTCTATAAGTTTTTCCAATTCCAAAAGTGTATCACTATTTAGTAAAGAGTGATCTTCTATATATTGATACAATTCGGATAGTTTCATCTTACCAATTTGCTACGGTTGAGTTATAAATTTGATCTGCAATCTCCTCTATGATCTCAGCACAAAGTTCATCCTGAACATCTTGTAAAGCATAAGAACTATCAAACTCACGATAAGCAGAGAAACTTTGTTCAAAGTCTTCTTCCGGAGATACCCTATTAGAGTAGTGTACCCTTACGGTTATAGTTAGTTTCGTTTGCGAAGCGAGTGCATTCTCTTCCCTTACAGCTAAAGGTGTTAATTCATATCCTGTGATTTCGCCTTCCAGATCCAGGTCCCCATTTTCACGTTCCAGTTGCAGGCGGGTCTGCCTTACATACAAGTCTTTTACTCCTTCTGTAAACATTTGTGCCAAGGGTGGATAAACCATAGAAGCCTGATTAGGAAAATCATGGATAGAGATGGTTTTTATTTTTGTATAGTCTATCGTTGCTCCATTAAACGTATAATTGATAGAGCAGGCAGATATTAAAATAAGAAATACTCCTATAAAACTTAGTGCTTTTCTTCCTAACATATTTTAATTCAGATTATATTCTTTAATTTTTCGATAAAGGGTCCGTTCCGAAATTTTCAGATCTGCTGCCGCATTTTTTCGTCTTCCATTATGTTTCTCCAGGGCCTTTCTTATCATCTCTTTTTCCACATCTTCCAATGAAAGGGTTTCTTCTTCTACCGCTTTCACTTCCTGAATAAGTGCTTGCACCGAGTGAACCGGATGAATTGAATGTGGAAATGTTCTCTCTTCGGCTACGGGCATCCGATATTGTCCTGATATAATCTCATGAACCAGTTTTTTAAGTTCATTTATATCTTTCTTCATATCGAAAAGAACCTGATAAAGAATTTCCCTTTCACTATTAAAAAGTTTGTGTTCTTCATCCTTCTTAACCAGTACCGGATAATTTTGCTGATTCAGATCCGAAAGATAAAAACGTAAAATATCTGCTGTGATCTTCCGGCTCTCTTCTATAACAGAAATACGTTCTGTAAGATTTTTTAGTTCTCTCACATTTCCGGACCAGCGATAAGAAACCAATAGACGACGGGCATCTTCATCCAACTTAATAGCAGGCATACGATACTTTTCTGCACAATCACTTGCAAATTTGCGAAAAAGAAGAATGATATCGTCAGGCCGTTCACGTAAAGGAGCAATTTGAATAGGAACCGTATTTAAACGATAATAAAGATCTTCCCTGAATTTCCCTTCTGAAACAGCCTGGATAAGATTAGCATTCGTTGCAGCTACAATACGGACATCTGTTTTTTGAACCTTGGAAGATCCCACTTTTATAAATTCTCCTGTTTCGAGTACACGCAATAAACGAGCCTGCGTAGGAATAGGAAGCTCTCCTACTTCATCCAAAAAGATAGTACCTCCATCCACTACTTCAAAATATCCTTTGCGATCAGATAAAGCTCCGGTAAAAGAACCTTTTTCATGGCCGAATAATTCAGAGTCAATGGTTCCTTCAGGAATAGCACCACAGTTTACAGCAATATATTGACCATGTTTACGGGAACTATTCTGATGAATGATCTGTGGAAAAGTTTCTTTTCCAACCCCACTTTCGCCAGTTATTAATACAGATAGATCGGTCGGAGCAACCTGTAGGGCTACATCAATCGCCCTATTTAGTCCAGGGCTATTACCAATAATACCAAAGCGTTGCTTTATTTGTTGTATATCGACTTTATTCATTTTTCTAATTGAATAACTGTAATTATTTCAGTTTACCTGACAAAATTACAAATCTTAATTCGATTTACAATTAGGTGAAAGAAATTCTAAGATGGTTTTTTATTTTTTAGTACCGTAGGTTTTATTATAAAGAAAGGTTGCTAAAGCTGTATCGTCTTTATATTCCTGTATTTCTTTGGCAGAAATAGGTTGTCCTATATATACATCAAATTCTTTTCCCCTTTTATTAAATACTTCAGTAGGAATTCTCAGCGTACGAATCCGCCAGTCTATATTACCTAACCAATAAAAAAAGTCAGAATTTAAGAAATCAAAATAAACCGGATAAACCGGAACATTCACTTTCCGGATCAAACGTATCACACTATGTATCCAGGGAAGATCCCGCACATGTTTTTCTTCCTTATCATAAAAAGATATGGCACCTGCCGGAAAAAACCCCATTGGATGGCCATCATGCAAACGTGCCAGAGAGACCCGGACTCCATTCACATTTTTCAAATTAGCTCCTTTATGACTTGAATCTGGTTTTACAACAATGAAATTATCTTCCATCGCCCCTATTTTATTCAGAATGCCATTCACCATTACACAAAAATCCGGGCGTCTGGCAGCAAATATGTCAATGAGAATAATACCATCCAGTGAGCCAATAGGATGATTAGAAACAGTAATAAAAGCCCCCTCAGGCAAATGCTCTAACAATTCTTCGTTATGAAGTTTATAGCAAATATTGATTAACGGATCTTTTAACAAAGCCGAAGTAAACTCAGCTCCTCTTAAGTGACAACTATTGGCATGTACCTGGTTCACTTTATCAACCTTTAGCCATTTAATCAAAGCTTTTCCTAATAAACTTCCTATCGTTCCCCGGAATAAGGGAACCATCTCTTGCAGGTCATTTATATCTATTACGCTTTTTTTCATCGCACTATGAAATGGTTACAAAAACATCTTACAGATTTTCTCATGTTTTCTCATAACAAATACCAACACCATATTAAGAACTATTATTTCATACAAATAATAGCCCCATACTTGTCCGGTCAGGATAAAGAGAAACATAACAAGTGTTCTTCCATTAAAAGTAAGCAAATCAATATAAGGCATAAGTTGACTACTTTTTTTACGAAACTCAATCCTTATATTTTCCGGTATATTATCTCCATATTGACAATGAAGGTTTCGAAGCATTTGTTGCAAAACCGGAGTAGCAATAACCTGAAATTGTGTATAGAAGCGATAAAGCAAGTATAATGCTTTATAAACGCCTGGCTTCATTTCTTTATGGCGTGCGCTAACTTCTTCTACTGACTGAAATTCTGCTCCTTTATCTTTACTGATAAAGTATAAATGAAGGGTTTTATAATAATCTGTAATATTAGCCTGCATCAGGTGTGATATTCCTGAAAGAACAGCCAGAAGAAAAAACCAATAGGTGCCATATTCATTTGCTAATCTCAAAGCAAAAGCTATATAAATAGTGGCAAACCATACATCTCCGGCAAAACCATCCAGAATCCTTCCTATAGCTGATTTTATTCCCGTTAAACGGGCAAGTTGTCCATCTACACAATCAAGTATATTTGCACCTATCAATAAAAGAATACCATAGATATTCAACTTTAAATTATCGTAATAGAATAAGATACCTCCAGCCATCCCAACAAAAATAGATAGAATGGTAATCATATTAGGGGTTATACCGGTATTCCGTAATAGGCGGGCTAGTTGAAAACCAATGGGACGGTAAAAGATCCTGTCAATATAATTTTCTGTTTCTATAGATTTCAGAGAGGCTTCATATTCTTTACTCAAGGTATTGCTCATCATTTATTTATTTATATGAATATCCACCATCAACGACTACTACTTCACCATTGAAATAACTATTCATTATTAACATTTTATAAACCTCCGCCAGTTCATCCGGATCGCAAAAACGTTTCAGAGAAATCTTACTTTCAATATTACTACGGATTTCTGCCGGCTTATTTTTCTGCCACTCCGTATCCACAAAACCTGGAGCTACAGCATTCACCCTTACTTCATAAGGAATTAAGAACTTAACTAAATTTTTAACCAGTGCATGTACTGCAGCTTTTGTTGTTCCGTAAGCTAATGAAACGGAATGAGGTTCAATTCCCATTAATGATCCGGTAAACACAACCGAACCATTCCGGCGAATTTTATTAATAATACTTTGTAACAAAAAAACAGGGAAATGGATATTTGCAAAAAAAACTTTTTCCCAGTCTGCCAGCATCATTGCTTCAAAAGAGTCGCGGCAGGTAATACCGGCATTTAAAACCACTGCATCCAAACATATCTCATTATCCTCTAAAAAACAATTAATTTGCTCTATAGATTCTCTATGGGTTATATCTGCTTTTAATAAAGCTACCCGAATGTCATATCCCGACTGCAGTTCATTTTTGATATATTCCGCACTATTATCATCGGAGGAATAGGTTAATACCAGATCATACCCTTCCTTCCCAAGACAAGAAGCAACAGATCGGCCTATCCCTTTCGTACCTCCGGTAATTAAAGCAAATTTAGCCATATCACTTTCCTTCCTGTTGGTCCTGGTCTGCCTTTACACTGGTAGGCTTAGCATTACACTGATATTTTAAATTAGCAGCATACGAGTCATGAATTGTTTTTCTCAGGCTGGAAGAGGAAACACCTGTTCCGTAAGGAAAATAGAACACCTGTACACCTAAATCTTTCAGGTAGTCATATTTTCCGAACCAGTCATCTCCCACGACGAAAGCATCTATATTTAATTTCTTTACAATCTCAGAATGATCTAACGTATGTTGCGGAATAACAATATCCGGGGTTTTTAGAGCCTCTATTATTTGTAAACGTTCATTAAAGGGGATAATAGGGGTCGTTTTATAGGAAGATACCAGTTCGTCAGTACTCACTCCTACTATTAATATATCGGCTAAACTCCGCGCATAATTAATCATCCGGAGATGATTATAATGAAACATATCAAAAGCTCCGGAAGTATATACTATCGTTTTGTCCTTAAACATCTTATTTTTCGTTTTTCCGGGCAAAGATACATGATTATTTTAAATATTAACAACGTAAAGGAGCAGAAAACCTGGTCAAATAAGAAAATGACCCACTTCTTTTTACGTTCAGACCAATAAAAAAAGACATGTTACATGTTAATCAAGTGAATAACATGTCTTTTTTTATTATAACAGGATATTAGTTCAATATCTTTTACAACGTTTCCGAACCTTCATCCTGAGTTAGATCAAGTTTTTCATTATCCCCTCCTTTATCAAAATATTGTTTTCTTAAAGGATTAGCTGTTGCCTGGCGATAATTTTGCCTGTTGCGATAGATATCAATTGCTGTATATAATGCCTGCCGGAAAGACTCTTCCGAGGCCTGATTCTGTCCGGCAATATTATAAGCGGTTCCATGTGCAGGAGAGGTACGGACAATGGAAAGCCCCGCTGTATAATTCACTCCATTCTCCATAGCAAGTGTTTTAAAGGGTGCTAATCCCTGGTCATGATACATAGCCAGTACACCATCAAATTTTTCAAACAGACCTGCTCCGAAAAAACCATCTGCGGCATAAGGTCCAAAACACATAATATCCCTTTTTTCTGCCTCCTGCATTGCGGGAATTATAATTGTATTTTCTTCGTCCCCTAATAATCCAGAGTCTCCGGCATGCGGATTCAGGGAAAGGACTGCAATACGGGAACGAACAATTCCGAAATCCTGTTTTAAAGAATGATTAAAAGTACGCAATTTAGAAACAATATCTTCCACAGTGATCTTTGCCGGGACTTCGGCTAATGGAATATGACCGGTTACTAATGCAACCTTCAGGATATCATTCATTAAAATCATAAGTGCTTTCCGGCCCGGTCCACTAAAATTATTTTCCAGATACTCTGTATGACCGGGAAAACTAAATTGTTCATTTTGAATTGTATGCTTATTGATAGGAGCTGTAACCAGTACATCTATAACCTCGTCCTTCAAATCGCATACAGCTTGTTCCAGTGCTTTATAAGCAGCCTCTCCGGCAATAGAGGTGGGTTGTCCTAAATCAACTTTCGTATCCTCACCTACACAATTTATAATATTTATCCGGCTACTACCCGCATCTGCTGCCCGGTTAATTATATTCATATTTACCGAAGGTAATTCCAGAACTTTCCGATGATAAGCCGCCACCTTAGAGGACCCATAAATAACCGGTGTACATATTTCTGTTAAACGATTATCTGAAAACGCCTTGAGAATAACTTCATAGCCTATTCCATTAATATCACCGTGCGTTATACCAACCTTTATAAGTTGTTCTTCCATGAAATTATATTTGTTTTAAATGATTATCCGCATAATGTCCGTTGATTTATTGAACATCATATGAATGT
>JAJPZJ010000182.1 GCA_021204405.1 Tannerellaceae bacterium
CCGACTTCAAATCCAGAATTTATAATAGGACATTATGCGGATAATCATTTATTTTATTTAGTTGTACAAATAAAATAATTACTCAGCCAGCCTGCAAAAATAATCGATAAACAGCCCGGTTTATAGCACGAAACCCCTTATTAAATAGTTTACCGGTATCAGAAAAGAATAGCGGCAGTTACTGCCCAGCCACGGCTTTTTCCATCTTTTCCGGATGGATTACTAAGGCTGATCCGTTCGATTCCATAGTTATTGGTTAACCCCAACCCATAGTTCAGGCCGATCTGCAGGTGGTTAAACAACTCTGCTCCAAAGCCAAAATTCAGGCCGGCATTGAAAGCTTTGGTAGAAAGCTGGTCGCTCATTACATTCCATACTTTATCACCTCCTACACGGAAACCGATATAGGGACCTGCCAGCAGGCAAGGTTTCACCAGCGGGATAGGCAAACCGGGTTTCCATTTAAGGCTCAGGGGAATATCGATATAATCGTTTTTAATATCTTCATCGAATGCTTCCACTCCCTTCTGCGAATAAAGGGCAGCCAGCTCAACAGCTACACCGGTGTAAGGGATACCTACTTCCATCATAGGCCCGATATGATAACCGGTTACATTACTTTTATCATAAATATCATCACTGAAATGTACGGAAGAAATATTTATTCCACCTCTTACCCCAAACCTGATCTGGCTCTTTGCGGGTACCGCAACCATGAGTAACAGTCCGATCAGTAATCCTCCAACAATTTTCTTCATACTTAATGTGTTTTTAATATTTTCAATACAAATAAAGGCAGATTTCCTATAATAAACAAATATTGAAGTGTATCTGTTGGCCGGAAGATAACAGGGAAATAATAAAGAAAGCACCTTTTCCCGGTACGGAGCTCATCCCGCATGGAGGAAAGGATGCTTCTTTTCTTAAATTATTATGGCAAATAATTAAAGCATGCTACTTCTATCGGGAATCTTTTATTAAACAGATCAACATGGAGGCGGGTGGTTTATAATACATCTCTCCTACCCATTGGATATCTCCCGGTCTTTCCTCGAAACCGTCGACAGAAATGTACATTGCAGGTCTTCTGACTCGCTTCTGCTTCGCGACGCCTTCCCGGAATATATTCCAGTGGCATAAGTAGTGTCGGAAGCAACTATTGAAGCACACAGCAGCGGGACTGTCCGGGATTCTTACCCGGTTCCCTTTTAATCCTTCCTGCGAATGCAGGTGTGGAACAATGAACTTCACAAAGATATAAAAATTGTGATATAACGGTGCGGAAAGGAAAATAAAAATATGCTCGGCGCAAGAATTACGCCGGGCACAATAAAAAGGTTAGCAAATTTATTTATGATAGATTGAGAATTAAAGTTGCTCTCTGACCAGGGATATTGCCCTATGCAAATTCACCCCGTACAATTTCTTCTTTGTCTTTATCCCAGTACATGGTACGATCTTCCAGATAGGCACGTGTTCCCATATGGGCAGTCATTGCCTCTTCGAATGCCTGGTCGATATCGCAACTAGGGGTTTTACCCTGGCGGATACATTCCAGCCATTCACGGATATGTAAGAAGGTGGTATCGTAACGTTTCCCATTTACATAGGTATACAACAGCCCGCGTTTGGCAAAATAGAGTTCGGTTGGCGAGGTAAGTGCGTCCGAACTGTTACTTCCGGGTACATAGTTATAGAAAGGACCATCGGCTGGGATTACCCCTTCCCGTATTTTATCGGCATACCGGGTCGAATCACCATCCACTGTAATAGAAAGGATATCCGATACTTCCATAGAAGCATCATGTCCCATAAATACCTTACCACAGTTGCGCGAGCTGGCCAGGGTGGCACTATACAACATGGTCATACCGTTATCCGGGAATTCGAAAGCAGTCTGCAACACATCCGGTACCGTACGTCCGTCTTTAAAGAAGTAGACTCCGCCCGACGAGACGGCCGAATGAGGGATACCCACTTTCATGATCTGGTTTACTGCGTCGTATTCGTGGGTAAGCAGGTCGCCCGACAAGCCCGTACTATAATCCCACCAGCACCGCCAGCGGAAAAAGCGTTCGAGGCTGAATTTCTTCCGGTCTTCCGGTCCGATATAACGCTCCAGTCCATGCCCGGTCATATAATCTATATATTCTCTGATACGTGCAGGGTCGCCTTCAAACTGTTCCCAGTCTATGGTCTGCGGATTCGCTCCGTCGATAATATCGTATACCCAGGCACCATTCGGAGAGTTACGGTTGGTAGTTACTTCAATTAGGTTTACCTGTCCGAGTAAGCCTTTATCGATAATCTCGGAAGCTTTCTGGTAACAATCCGTTTGCCGTCCCTGGTGACCCAACTGGAATACAATACCCGATTCTTTTACAGCCTGACGTACCATATAGGTTTCAGGGACAGTCCACGAAAGCGGTTTTTCGCAAAAAACATGTTTTCCGGCACGGGCTGCGTCCATCGCCATGGTACTATGCCAGTGGTCGGGGGTGGCAATAATAACCGCATCTACGTTGGGATCGTTTATCAACTCTTTATAGGTACGGTAGCGTTTAGGTACATTTCCCAGTTTACCACCTGTTCCTTCGCGATAAATGTTAGCACCTGCCAACTGCGCATCTCCGGCATATTTATCAAAGATATCACATACGGCAGTGATCTCAATATTCAGGTCGTCCTGTTCGAGGTATTGCTGGTAACGGGTATCTTTCTTATTCTGTTTGTTCGCCTCCTTCATGGTATCGATCCAGGCAGGTTCGGCAAAGCCTGCGGCACGCATGAGTTGTTTGCCACGGATACCAAACCCGATTATACCGATCCGGAGTTTTTTGCCATCAGGCTGGGGTTCCAGATAATTAGCCTGATTGTTACTTACCTGAAAGACATCTGAAATATCGTGTTGCGTATTGTCGAATTTCTTTTTCTTATACATTCCATAGGCAAGCGCTCCGAGTACGGGAACAGTAGCCAGGGTTTTCAGCACCTCGCGGCATCCTTTTGATTCGGGCCGTCCATCGGGGGTATTTGTATTGTTATTTTGTATATTATCTGTATTCATGGCTTCAAATCATTTTATATTTACGAACAAATGCAGGTACTTTCTTCACCAGCCAGCGATCAAGTCCCAATACATGCGAGGTGGGGTATACCAACAGTACTCCTAATGCAGCCAGCTCTACCAGGTTCTTATTGATCCAGAGATAAGAGCCTTCAAAGGGCATCAGGTAATTGGCACCAATAAAAGAGGGGTGAGACAGGTAGTACATACATAAAAGAAGTATACCGCCTACAGAAGCCAGGCGTGCAAAACATCCCAGGATTAGTGCCAGCCCGATTAACAGGAGCGTTCACTCGTTCAGGAAATTAACCACCGTCATCAGTCCGGCATTCTGTGTGAGGCTGACAAAAAATGAAGAAGCTACACCTTTAGAGTCGAGCAAATAAGGCAAGGAGGTTCATTTAGGATTCATTATCTTTACAAGCCCTTCATACATGAAATGCCATCCTATGAAGAGGCGAAGCATCATCAGCCAGGTTAACTGGGCTTTTGTGTAATAAGTATGTGTTGTATTCATGTTTATTTTAAAGTTGTCATATTAAAATATTGTTATCATCTATTTGAAACTTCCGTTTCATGGATTCTCCAATACAGATAGTGTACCGCGTGCAGGCAGGTACTGGAGCATTCCTTTTGAATATTCGGTTCTGTACCCTCCTTTCGGAACAGTATAGATCAGGAAATATTCTATATCAGGCAAACCGCTGATCAGTTCCCTGGTTTTTTCTAATCCCATAGCCATAGCGGCAGTTGCTAATGCGTCGGCAGTCATACAATCGGGAGCCACAATAGTTGCGCTCAGGATCTCCTGTTCTGCCGGGTAACCGGTTAGCGGATTGATCGTATGGGCATAAGTCTTACCATCCTTTTTATAAAAATTCCGGTAATTACCGGAGGTAGCCACCCCTCCTTTTTTTACAAAGGCTTACGATCTCTTCTATTGCATTGGCCTGCGCCAGGTTGTTGATTGCCGGTTTATTAATTCCTATCCGCCAACAGTCTCCCTGTGCATTTACTCCCTGCATGGTCACTTCACCCCCGATCTCTACCATATAATTAATTACTCCATTGCGTTCGAGCAAGGCTGCAATTACATCACAGGCATATCCTTTGGCAATAGCCGAACAGTTCAGCATAAGCCGGGGGTCGTCTTTTTCAACTTTTCATCCGTTCAACCGTACTTTCCGGTAACCTACAAAATCACTGAGGCTGTCGATAGTTTCCGGGGTTACTTCGCCTGCATGTTGAAAGCCAAATCCCCATAGGTTAATATAAGGTGCACTGGTAATGTCAAACATCCCTCCGGTTAAAGCAGCGATTTCCATCGAGCGGTTAAAAACCGTTGTAAATAATTCGTCTGCTTCTACCTGTTCGTTCCGGTTCACACGTGCTATTACAGCCTGTTCGTTAAACAGATTCAAGGAGTTATCAAACCGTTGCAACTCATATTGTATGGAATCATATAAAGAACTTTTTGCTTCGTATTTGATATGGAAGGTAGTATGAAATATTTCTCCGCTTTCTTTATGATATCTTTTTGATGTACAGGAAACTGCCAACAAGAAAAATACCAACAGGATACTAAGTAATTTCCGTTCAACTTTCATCTGTTCAAATAACAAGTCAGAAGTTTTAAAATTGTGGTTGCGTTTCTACATTCCGGATACTTCTGTAAAGCCTGAGACAAAATTAGAAATTGTATTTATAAAAGTTCAGGCTGATGGGAGATTTATATCTTTTTAGTAGTTAATTAGTAAACAATTAAATCATAACCCACTTATTATCAACATAAAAGAAATGGCCATCAGTAAACTTTTATGAATGGGTAACTAAGTAGTTTTCTAATTATTTATGATAAGTTCGCTTCGGGTTTTTTGGAAACCAACCTTTTTTTACACGTTTTTCCTGTTCAAATACTTCCTTAATCGTCCAGAAGGACGAGAAGGCAAATACGCCACACAGGGAAGACAATAGCACATTCTCTATAAAAAGGGAAGCAATGGTTCCTGCTACACCCAGTACGAGAAAGATCCACCAACATTTGGTTCCCCAGTAATATTCGGCTTTTACTACTACCGGATGGAACACACCAATAATAAGGAAAGTACAAATCCCTATAATCAGGCCATCAAAATTCAATATATCCATATATTCTAATTTTTAAACAGGAAACACAGAGACACAGAGTTTTTCATTTGTCAGAAAAAATATCTCTGTGTCTCTGTGTCTCTGTGTTCGCCAATATATTTTTATTATACCAGTTTATGTATAACCAATCCCGAGCGTAACTTCGGTTCGAACCAGGTGGTTTTAGGAGGCATAATGTTACCGGTATCGGCAATATCTATCAATTGTTTCATAGAAACCGGATAAAGTGCCAGAGCCACTTTCATTTCACCACTGTCGACACGCTTCTTCAATTCGCCTAATCCACGGATACCGCCAACAAAATCTATGCGTTTATCGGAGCGGAGGTCTTTAATACCCAGGATTTCATCCAGTATCAGGTTGGAAGAGATCGTTACATCCAATACACCTATCGGATCATTGTCGTTATAAGTACCCGGTTTGGCTGTTAACGAATACCATTTATTGCCCAGGTAGAGGGAGAAGTTATGCAAGGCTGCCGGCTTGTAGAGATCTTCGCCCTTTTCTTCGACAATAAAATTAACGGCTAGTTTATCCAGGAATTCCTGTTCGGTTAGCCCGTTCAGGTCTTTTACCACCCGGTTATAATCAATAATGGTTAATTGATTAGCCGGGAAGCAAACGGCCATAAAGAAGTTATATTCCTCATCACCTTTGTGATCCGGATTTTGCTTTGCTTTTTCTACTCCTACCAGCGCTGCTGCTGCCGAACGGTGATGCCCGTCTGCAATATACAGGGAAGGGATGGCTTCGAAAAGCTCGGTAATACGGGCAATATCTGCTTTATCGTCAATCACCCAAAGCGTATGGCCAAAACTATCCAACTCGGCTACAAAGTCATATTCAGGAGTTTTCTCCGCATATTTCTTTACAATAGCATCCAGTTCTGCGTTATCGGGATAAGCAAAGAACACAGGTTCGATATTGGCATTGTTTACCCGTACATGTTTCATCCGGTCTTCTTCCTTGTCGCGGCGGGTAAGTTCATGTTTTTTGATATTCCCTTTCATGTAGTCGTCGACACAGGCACAAACAACTAATCCATATTGGGTTTTGCCATTCATCGTCTGTGCATACAGGTAATATTGCTCTTCCGCATCCTGAACAAGCCAGCCTTTCTCCTGGAACAGTTGAAAATTCTCAGCAGCTTTTTCGTATACGGCAGCATCATGTTCGTCGGTACCTACCGGGAAATCAATCTCCGGTTTGATAATACGGTACAGCGATTTTTCATTGCCTTTTGCTTCTTCACGTGCCTCTTCCGAGTTTAATACGTCGTACGGACGCGATGCGACCTGTTCGACCAGTTCTTTCGGAGGGCGAATTCCTTTAAACGGTTTGATCTTAGCCATGGTACTTTAAGGTTTATTTTTTATTTATTTACCCGGAACTGCTGGTTGCCGTTCTGTATAAAATCTACAATCTGGCGTGCAGCTGTGATTCCGGCATTAATATTAGCTTCGGCAGTCTGCGCTCCCATTTTCTTTGGGGTTGCAAAGTAACGGTCGGCATACTTTTCTTTCAACTCAGCATCGATAACTGGTTTGATATCGGTAATGTATTTGAAATCCGGACGTGCTTCCAGCGTCTGTTGCAGCCCGTCTTCATCCATCACCTCTTTACGTGCCGTATTGATAACAATAGCGCCTTTCGGCATACTGTTCATCAGCTCAAAGTTAATAGAATTTTTTGTTTCTGCTGTTGCCGGGATGTGAAGAGATACGATCTGGCAGGTAGAAAACAGTTCAGCGGTAGAAGAAACGGCTTTCACTCCATCTTTTTCTATTACTTCTGCAGGACAAAATGCATCGTAAGCATACATATCCATATCGAATCCTTTTGCAATACGGGCTACATTGCGTCCGATATTGCCATAGGCCAGAATACCCAGTTTTTTTCCTTTCAGCTCGATACCGGAAGTTCCGTTAAAGAAATTACGTACACCGTACACCAGCATGCCGAATACCAGTTCGGCTACTGCGTTTGCATTCTGTCCCGGGGTATTCATTACACAGATATTCCGTTGGGTGGCAGCTTCCGTGTCTACATTGTCGTAACCGGCACCGGCACGCATTATGATTTTCAGTTGTTTGGCGGCGTCCATCACTTGTGCGTCGACAAGATCACTACGGATAATAATTGCATCGGCATCGGCCACAGCATCCAGTAATTGCTGTTTCTCCGTATACTTTTCCAGTAAAGCCAGTTCATAACCGGCACCTTCCACTACTTCACGGATACCATTCACGGCTACTGCCGCAAATGGTTTATCGGTTGCTATAAGAACTTTAGTCATAATCAATGTTGTTTTTCAAATTCTTTCATGGTTGCCACCAATGCTTCCACACCACTTTTAGGCATGGCATTGTAAATGGAAGCACGGAATCCGCCTACTGAGCGGTGTCCTTTAATACCTACCATACCGGCAGCAGAAGCAAATGCGTTGAAATCGGCCTCCAGCTCTTTATATTCGTCGTTCATTACGAAGCAAACGTTCATAATAGAGCGGTCTTCGGTTGCCGCAGTACCTTTAAACAGCTTGTTCCGGTCGATCTCATCGTATAAAATACCTGCTTTCTCCACATTCATTCTTTCGATTGCTTCCAGGCCACCCAGTTCTTTATACCACTGCAATGTTTGCAAAGCAGCATAAATAGGGAATACAGGAGGGGTATTGAACATCGATTCTTTTTTGATATGGGTTGCATAGTTCAACATAGTAGGGATCGGACGTTCTACTTTACCCAGTGCGTCTTCACGTACAATGGCTAATGTAACACCGGCAGGAGCGAGATTCTTTTGCGCACCGGCATAGATTACATCATATTTAGATACATCTACCGGGCGGGAAAAGATATCAGATGACATATCGGCCACCAAGCGGACTTTCATATCGGGGTCTTTATGCATCTGCGTTCCGAAGATAGTATTGTTGGTTGTAAAGTGGAAATAGTCTGAGTCTTCGGCAACTACAAAATCTTTAGGGATAAAGCAGTAGTTTGACTCTTTCGAAGAAGCTACTACATCTACCTCGCCAAACAGTTTGGCCTCTTTGATTGCGTTAGAAGCCCATGTTCCGGTATCCAGATAAGATGCTTTCTTATTTAACAGGTTATAGGGTACCATACAAAACTGAAGACTTGCACCGCCTCCTAAAAATACTACTTCATATCCGGTGGGTACATCAAGTAATTCTTTTACCAATGCACGGGCTTCGTTGCATACAGCCACAAATTCTTTACTTCTGTGCGATACTTCAAGAATAGAGAGGCCGGTACCAGCAAAATTTTCTACTGCTGCGGCAGCATTTTTTATGGTATACTCACTCAGGATTGAGGGTCCTGCATAAAAATTGTGCTTCTTCATATAAATAACCTTTTAATTATATATTAAGTAACGTATTTTTGAAAATAGGCGGCTAATGTACGGCTTTTTTCAATACCGACAAGCAATTAGTCAGAAAATATTGATTCTCAAAAACAGATTATCATTTAAAACGCTCTCCCCAGAGCCTTTTCATCTGTTCCGCCAGTTTGACTTCCGCCGGATTGTCCTGGCTTTTCCAGAAACGTTCCTGTTTAATCTCTTTGGGAAGATACTCCTGGTTCACAAAATTATTCTCATAATCGTGTGCATACTTGTAGTTTTTCCCATAATCAAGCTCAGCCATCAATTTAGTGGGTGCATTCCGCAGGTGTAAGGGTACAGGCAGGTTGCCTGTACGTTCCACCAGACTGAGTGCATCTCCTATAGCCATATAAGCTGAGTTACTTTTCGGACTGGTTGCCAGATAGATGGTAGCCTCGGCCAGGATAATACGTCCTTCCGGCCATCCTATTTTTTTTAATGCATCAAAACAGGTATTGGCTAACAGCAATGCATTGGGATTAGCCAATCCGATATCTTCGGCAGCCGATATCACCAACCGGCGCGCTATAAACTCCGGGTCTTCGCCTCCGGCCACCATACGGGCTAGCCAGTAAATAGCGGCATCGGGATCGCTTCCACGGATTGATTTGATAAAGGCTGAAATAATATCATAATGCATCCCCCCTCCTTTATCGTACGCAGCAGGGTTTTCCTGCAACCGTTCTACCACCTTTTCATCGGTAATGGTTATCTCATTCCCCTCTTCGGCCGAAACAACCAGTTCGAGGATATTTAACAGTTTACGGGCATCTCCTCCGGAATAGCGTAATAAAGCGTCTGTTTCTTCCAGCTTGATATTCTTTTCTTTGAGTACTACATCTTCTGCAATGGCTTTATTAAGCAAGGTCAACAGGTCACTTTTATCCAGCGATTTCAGTACATATACCTGACAACGCGAAAGCAGGGGGCGTATGACTTCAAAAGAGGGATTCTCGGTAGTCGCTCCGATTAAAGTAACTACACCTGTCTCTACCGCATTCAGCAGCGAGTCTTGTTGCGATTTACTGAACCGGTGGATCTCATCAATAAAAAGGATAGGGGAAACAGCATTAAAAAAGCGGTTACTTTTCGCCCGTTCTATTACTTCACGCACATCTTTTACACCCGAGCTGATAGCACTCAATGTATAGAAAGGAGCTTCCAGCTTGTTAGCAATAATCTGTGCCAGTGTTGTTTTACCTACACCCGGCGGACCCCATAAAATAAAGGAGGGTATACGCCCGCCTTCAATCATTTTACGAAGTACTGCCCCCTGCCCTACCAGCTGCTTCTGGCCTATATAATCGTCGAGCGTTTTGGGGCGCATTCGTTCTGCTAACGGCTGATTCATCATGCTTACAAAAGTCGCTTTTTTAATTGAGATTTCAAAACAAAAACAGCACTGAAAATGTTCAGTGCTGCTCCGGTTATTCTCTTTAAATACGGGTTATATTTTCCAGATCCCGTACAACTGTCATATCCATGATGTTACTATATATTTCGGTTGTCCGTACGCTTTTATGCCCTAATAGTTTTTGCACAGTAGTGATATTGGCTCCGTTATAGAGCAGTAAGGTAGCATTCGTATGGCGGGCTGTATGAAAAGAAACTCTTTTATCGATAGCTGCCATTTCACAGATCCGTCGTAATTGCTTATTTATATTTGAATTCGATTGTACGGAAAGGTTAAATAGTTTTCCAACTGGTTTTTTATATCGTTCATATATCTGTATAGACTTTCCCTCAAACAGCAGGAACAGGGGTAACCTTACGTGGATATCTGTTTTAACAGAAGAATAGATCAGCCATAGTTTATCATCGAGCACATGGAAGTTGTCGGAAGTGATATTGACCATATCCGAAAACCTCAAACCGGTATAACAACTGAACAGGAACATATCCAGTGCTTTCTGCAAACTCCGGTAACGTGCTAGTTCTAATTGTTCCAACCGGCTAAGCTCTTCAGGCGTAAGGTGGGTACGCTTACTTTCCAGGTATTTGATTTTGTACTTCCTGAAAGGATATTGATGGAGTTCGAACAGGTCTTTATTAATGGCCAGGTTAATATACCGCTTCAGGTGCTTCATATGCTTGGCAATGGTATTACGGTGATATTCTTTTTGCAACATATAATGTTCAAGCCCACATAGAAAATTGAAAGAAAGATCATTAAAGGTTATTTCTTTTCTAAACATCTGTAGGATATTGAGGGTAGACAGATGGTTTTTGAGAGTAGATACTTTCAGGTTACTCTGGGTAATTTCTTCCTGCATAAAGGAGGTAAAAGAGTTGGATGTAACCTGGTCGTCTACTTTCAGATCGTCCAGATCAATCTTTTTTCCTTTCCTTACCGTATCGAGTTCCACTCTTTCCAAATGGGACACATAATCGCCCAGATATTGGTTTAATACATCCATATTAGGGTGGTTCTTTATGGATCTTCTTTTACTATCCCACTGGCAGGGTTTGATATAAATCTTAGTTGAAAAATACTTTTTCCTCCTTTTCAAATACGCTTCTACCTGTATCAATACCTTCCCTTCGGCATTCAATTGTTTTTTTCGGTTAAACACCAGGTTATAAATTATTTTTTCCATGATATATTATAAAATTAATCTTTCCGCCTGAACAAAAAATATTCAAACTTATCAATAATTTTTTAATCCAGAAAAAGGTTTTTTGAGGCAAAAAGTTCATCAGAAGATGATATTTAAGGGTTATAAAGAATTATATGTAAAAGGTTATTTTATAAAAAATAATGTAACAATTATTTAATATATTATCGATCAAGATGCAGTTTGATAGATTTTTGACCGTACATTAAGCACATATATTACTTTATAATAATTTATTCTGTCTATAGGAAAAAGTATTAAATAAGTGGGATACAGTATGCACCTTTACCTATTTAATACAATAAAAAACGCCCCGGCCAGCTAACACTGACCGGGGCGGCTCTTTTGCTTTACAGCAAATATTTATTTGAAGTAGCGGTTGTAAAGACCTTCAAAACCTTTTCCGTGACGGGCTTCGTCTTTGGCCATTTCATGAACAGTGTCATGGATAGCATCCAGGTTTTGTTGTTTTGCCAGGGTTGCAATACGTTTTTTGTCTTCGCATGCACCACACTCGGCATCCATACGTTTTTTCAGGTTTGTTTTAGTATCCCAAACCACTTCACCGATCAGTTCGGCAAATTTAGCAGCATGTTCTGCTTCTTCCCATGCATACCGTTTGAATGCTTCTGCAATTTCAGGATAGCCTTCACGGTCTGCCTGACGGCTCATAGCCAGATACATACCTACTTCAGTACATTCTCCCATAAAGTGAGCCTGCAAGCCTTCCCAAATCTCAGGGTCTACACCTTTAGCAACACCTACTACGTGCTCATCTACAAACTGCAAAGCACCTTCGGTTTCTACCAGTTCTTTAAACTTATCTTTCGGTTGTTTACACTGAGGGCATTTTTCAGGAGCTTCGTCGCCTTCATGTACATAACCACACACCGTACAAATCCATTTTTTACTCATCTTATTTTATTTTTATTGGTTAATAAATAAGTTATTAATTGGTTATTATATTTATTAGTATAATCTGTATCGAAATTAAAAGATCAGTTTTCTTTATATTGGCAAATTTAAATAAATTATTAATAAAACGTACTTCATTATAAATAAAAAGAATATATGTGTTAATAGAAAAAATCTATGACAACTTAACAAACCGTAAAATTGTTTTGATTAAAAAACGTGTTTGTTATGAGTACAACTAAACTTATTGAATTACTGGGCGACCAGCGCGATTATTACCTGAACCATACATCCAAGACAGTAGATAAGGGACAATTGTATCTTCCCTCTCCTACTTTTATTGATGATATATGGATGCAATCCGACCGGAATATCCGGACATTAAATAGTTTGCAAACAATGTTCGGACATGGACGCCTGGCTAATACCGGGTATTTGTCGATCTTACCGGTTGATCAGGGAATAGAACATACTGCAGGCGAGTCATTTGCTCCGAACCCCATCTATTTTGATCCGGAAAATATTGTTAAACTGGCTATCGAGGCTGGTTGTAACGCTGTAGCTTCTACTTTCGGTGTACTGGGAGCAGTAGCCCGCAAATATGCCCATAAGATACCTTTTCTGGTAAAGATCAACCATAATGAATTGTTGAGTTATCCGAATACACACAACCAGATTTTGTTCGGAACCGTACAGGAGGCATGGAATATGGGTGCGGTTGCCGTAGGTGCTACGATCTATTTTGGTTCGGCAGAGAGCCGCAGGCAGCTGATCGAGATTGCAGAGGCGTTTGAGTATGCCCACGAATTGGGAATGGCAACCGTTTTATGGTGTTACCTAAGAAACAATGATTTCAAAAAGGATAATGTGGATTACCAGGCTTCGGCCGACCTTACCGGCCAGGCTAACCACCTGGGAGTTACCATCAAGGCGGACATTGTAAAGCAGAAGTTACCTGTTAACAATGGCGGTTTCCGTGCAATCAATTTCGGAAAATACAATGAAAAGATGTATACCGAACTGGCTACCGAACATCCGATTGACCTTTGCCAGTATCAGGTGATCAATGGATATATGGGCCGTGTAGGGTTGATCAGTTCAGGCGGAGAATCACATGGGGCTTCCGACCTGAAAGAGGCCGTACTGACAGCCGTAATTAATAAACGCGCCGGCGGCATGGGAGTAATTGCAGGACGCAAAGCATTCCAACGCCCGATGAAGGAAGGGGTTGAGTTGATCCATAGTATACAGGATGTGTATCTGGATAAGGATATAACGATCGCTTAAAAGAGAAAGTATAAATTACTATATTTTCTCTTTTATAAAACATCTGTCATCCATCATACTATTGTTTTTTGGCTACCAATATGTCAATATCCAAGACATGAGAGATAACAGATGTTTTATAAAAAATAATTGGAGAAGCCCTCTACCTTAAATTACTGCTAACCTATTATTTTTTATAATAATTAAACATTATATTTACAATGTTTAATTATATACCTATGAAAATATTTCTACTGCATTTATTTTTTATTTTTTCAATCTCCCTTTGCTGTTTACCTCTCTGCCACTTACTTCTGAAAAATCAGAAGAAACAAGAAATCCAATACATTTTTCTTCAGAAGAAATTTTATATACATACAGACTGCTTACAATACCTGGCAGGCGATACCCTATGGTTTCGTATCCATAAAGTTAATGCAAAAACACATCTTCCCGATATTACCACTTATCCTCTCTATGTAGACCTGGCAGACAGGAGTAACTCCATAATTAACAGAATAAAAATAATACCCGACAATGGAGTATACCAGGGATATATCCCAATAGCCCAAACAGCTTCTAACGGAGCCCATCAAGTAAGATGCTATACCATCCCTGCCACTAATCCGGATACGGTTCCTGCCTTTTATCAACATCCCATTTACATAGGAGATGAAAAGCCTGCTATTTCCCTTCCTCCCTTAACAGACTTCGATGTTACTTTTCATCCGGAGGGGGGAATATAATAGAGGGGTTAGTTAATAAGGTAGCTTTTAAAGCCATTAATCATCTTGGTTATGGAGTAGATATAGACGGATATATCCTTTCCGAACTCAACGATACGCTTTTAGCTTTCTCTTCAACACATAAAGGCATGGGTTCTTTCGACCTGTTAGCCACCTCCGGCAAGAAAATATTTGCCCACTGTAAGATCAAAGGAACCGGCAAAGAAAAAAGATTTGAACTATCCCCTTTTGTGAATGATAACATAGCGATAAGAATAACAGAAAAAGATCACCTCTATTATCTTTCTGTTCAAAAGCCTTTTCATTTGCAGGAGCAACCTCTTAAATTAAAGATACTTTACCGGGAAGATCCTATTTACAATCACCTATGGGATCATACTAAAACCTATCAAACACTGAAAAAAGAAGATTTACCAACAGGTATTATACAGCTATTGATATCGGATCATCAAGATAATCCAATAAGTGAAAGATGTATATTTAATTTAATAACAGAGATTTAGTTACTGCAACACCCACTACCGATAAAAAAGTTTACGGAAAAAGAGAAAAAATCAAATTTCCACTTGCATTGTCCGACCAATCAGGTACACAGGTGTTCGGAAGCTTTTCTGTTTCAGTTACCGACGATAAAGATATTATTTCTAACTCCCCGGCCGATATATTATCTGCTCTGCTTCTTTCTTCCGAGCTAAAAGGATATATAGATGACCCGGCTTATTATTTCAGGAGCCAATCGCAGAAAAAAGCAATCAACTCGACCTGGTTATGCTAACGCATGGCTGGAAACAATATACAAAACAGTTTAATGCAGGCCCTATATCAGAGGATGATACATACACAACGTTTATTACAGGAAAAATAGTAACAGGTTTAGTTACCAAAAAACCAGTTAACAACACAATGATTACTTTAACCTCCTTGCAACCATTCTATAATGATGAAGTTAAGACTGACCCGGATGGTTATTTTTCTTTTTCCCTACCGGATTTACCGGAACATACGCAATACATCATCCAATCCAAAACTCAAAAACACCCTTCTACCGTATTAACTTTAGACGAACAGACATTTCCTACGGTAGTAACCCAAGCGTATAATCCCGGTAATCGCTATTATGCACCATCGGCAAATGAGAGCTTTATATCAAAAGCAACCCGGAAACAATCTATGGAAAAAATAATGAAAACGATCCATCTGGAAGGAGTTGAAGTTGTTGCTGATAAAATAGAAGTAAAAGGAAGATCAATTTACAGTTCGCCTTTTAACCTGAAAGTTTCCGCAAATAAAATTGAAACTATGGGAACCAGAAATATTTATGTCGTGTTGGCTGCACAGCCTGGAGTAATGGTATATAATAATCTTATTGCTATACGTGGATTACCCAAAGAAGGAAACCAACCTCTTATCCTGGTAGACGATATGCCTTACGATCCTAAGCTACTAGATGAAATACCTATTAACGATATTCAGCAAATAGAAATTGTGAAAGGAGCCAACGCGGCTATTTTCGGCAGGGACGGAGGAAACGGAGCCATCTTAATAACAACAAAAACAGGTAAGGATATAGCATATGAATCATTAGAAAAAAGCTATATAACGACAATTACCCCATTAGGATACCAGGTAAAAAAAAAGAATTTTACTCGCCGCTCTATGAAGTAGGGCAGCCTAAAAACGATACCTTCTCGACCTTCGCTCTACTTTATATTGGAATGGTGATATAAGAACTGATTCAGACGGTATAGCCTATATCGAATTTTACGCAGCCGACGAAGAGACCAGTTATACACTGAATATCCAGGGAGTAAGCTCCGATGGCAAACTATTAAATTATACTACACAGCTTTTCCGTAAGTAATTCATCACAACTTCTTTTCTATAGCCATTCTTCACTTATTACTATCCCCTTAACAGATAAAACTATTTTACGTACAGGAAGATCCTTTTGCCGTATACGTGCAGCTTCCACAATACGCATAAGGCCATTACAGCAAGGAACTTCCATTATTAATACGGTAAGAGATTGAATGCGGGCTTCTTCTATCAGCACAACCAATTTATTGATGTAATGCTGCATGTTACGATCCAGTTTGGGACAGGCAATGGCCAGTTTCCGTCCCTTTAGGAAACGGGAGTGGAATTCCCCACTGGCAAAAGCTGTACAGTCGGCTGCCAACAACAGGTCGGCTTCCTGGAGGAATGGCGCATAAGGATTAAGAAGATGTAACTGAATAGGAAATTGACTCAGTTCAGTAAATCCTGTAGGAGTAGGTATGGGTGTAACAGTCGTTGAGGTAATAACCCGAGAGGAACGTTTAACCGGATGCGGGCTGGTTTCCTGACAAAATAGTTTCTGCTCTCCATGTTCTTGCAGATGCCGCAAATGGGCTTTGACCACTACTTCGCCTTTAGGAACCAACCGTTCCATAACCGCCCGTTCGTTATAGGCTTCTGCCTCCCGCTCTTCCACAGCGATCGCTCCTACCGGGCAATCCTCCAGGCAGGCGCCCAGCCCGTCGCAGTAAAGCTCGCTAACCA
Source organism: Tannerellaceae bacterium (assembly GCA_021204405.1). Taxonomy (GTDB): domain Bacteria; phylum Bacteroidota; class Bacteroidia; order Bacteroidales; family Tannerellaceae; genus JAJPZJ01. The sequence continues at coordinate 16,707 of JAJPZJ010000182.1, forward strand.
ATACTGCTTTGCCATTCAGCAATTGCAGCGCTCCTTCATGGCAACCTTTTACGCAGATACCACATCCGTTACAAAGTTTTTCGTCTATCTTTATGATTGTTCTTTTCATGTTTATCTACTATTTACTTATACAAAAGTAGTACGCTACAAGCAAAAAAAGTGTTACATTTATTACATTCATATATTTATAACTTATTTTATATTGAAGAAGGAAAATTAACCCTGTAAACCCGACGCTGAAGAAATACCAGACAAAATTAGTTCTTATCAGGGAGGGTTATTCTTCCTGGATAATGTATGGGTATTCTTTTGTTTTCTGTCCTGCACAACTAACTATATATAACAGGTATACTAACTGTGGTCTTTAGTAATGCTAATTTTTATGAGCAGGAATCCTAACTTATTACACCCGGGTGAAATACTTATTACACCTGGCTGTAATTTAAATTACACCTTGGTGAAATAGTTATTACACCCGGGTGTAATAAGTTAGTGGTAATAAAGTTTACAGTTAGAATAGCTGTATATGCCTTTTAGATGTATAGAGAAGGATAATCAGGTATAAGCAGGAGTTGGAAAGGAAATCTAAATTCCGGACTATTCTCTCTTTATAACCTGTGCTAAAAGGGAAATAGCTAAGGTTTCAATTTAATGATTATCCGCATAATGTCCGTTGATTTATTGAACATCATATGAATGT
>JAJPZJ010000030.1 GCA_021204405.1 Tannerellaceae bacterium
TTTTAGTAATTTAATAGCAAATTTATTTGGATATTAACATAGAATTCGTTCGCTCAACTCTAGGCTATTGGCTAAGGCCGATCTACGATGGCTTTACACTCTTACAGGGTATCACTGTTGGATCAATCTTAGGCTATTGGCCAGGGCCTTTCTTCCTGATTGCCTAAATTCCCTCTGGGAATTGCTTCATGCACTCATTCCCTAAAGTATTGGCAAGGATTGATTTTCGCTTGTCCGAACTCCTTTAGGTAAATATCCATAAAACACCAGGAATATTAAAGTATTTAACAGCCCTGCGGAGTTGCCTGGGTCTGGAGTATAGAAGCCTAAAACGGGGTATAAAAAATCTTCCGATCCTGACTGATCTGGAGATTCTCATACCCAGTAGGCGGAGATTAGAAAAATCTCCTTCGACAAAAGAAAGAAAAAAATGATCATAAGTAAAAAAGGCAATTAATTGCCCTTTTCTTATTGCTAATATACTGAAATCACTTAATCATATCAAACTCGGTATACGGAACCAACGCTTTTGGTATACGGATCCCTTCGGGTGTCTGGTTATTTTCCAGCAAGGCTGCTACAATACGTGGTAAAGCCAGTGCGCTACCGTTTAATGTATGGCAAAGTTGTGTTTTCTTGTTTTCATCCCGGTAACGGCATTTCAGGCGGTTGGCCTGGTAGCTTTCAAAATTAGATACCGAGCTTACCTCCAGCCAGCGCTGTTGGGCTGCCGAATAAATCTCGAAGTCGAAAGTTAAGGCCGAAGTAAAGCTCATATCGCCTCCGCATAAACGAAGGATACGGTACGGGAGTTCCAGTTTCTCCACCAGACTTTCTACATAGGCAACCATCTCTTTAAGCGATTCATAAGAATGCTCCGGTTTATCAATGCGTACGATTTCTACCTTATCGAACTGGTGTAAACGATTCAACCCGCGTACATCCTTTCCATAAGAACCTGCTTCACGGCGGAAACAAGCCGAATAGGCCGTATTGCAGATAGGAAGATCTACTTCATTTACAATGACATCCCGGTAAATATTGGTTACAGGTACTTCGGCTGTAGGAATCAGGTATAGGTCATCGGCAGTAGCGTGGTACATCATACCCTCTTTATCGGGCAACTGTCCGGTTCCATAACCCGAATCGGCATTTACCAGGTAAGGAGGTTGTACTTCCAGGTAACCAGCCTCGCGGGCATTATCGAGGAAAAAGTTAATCAATGCACGCTGCAAACGGCTTCCATATCCTTTATATACCGGAAAACCGGCACCTGCGATTTTAACGCCCAGTTCAAAATCGATCAGGTCGTATTTTTTACATAAATCCCAGTGGGGAACTGCGTCTGCATACAATTCAGGAATCCTGCCACCTTCCTTCTCACACACATTATCTTCCGCCACTTTTCCTTCGGGTACCGAATCATGTGGAAGGTTGGGTATCTGTACCAACAGGTCGTGCATACTGGCTTCAGCGGTTGTTTTTGCCTCTTCCAGTTTTTTATTGCCCTCTTTCATTTCGGAAACACGGGCACGGGCCGCTTCTGCTTCCTGTTTTTTGCCCCCTTTCATCAACATGCCGATTGTTTTAGAGAGCTGGTTTACCTCTGCCAGGTTGGCGTCCAGCTCAGACTGGCTGTTGCGGCGGATTTTATCTAATTCGATGATCTGTGTGATCAACTCTTTTGCATCAAAATGTTTTTTAGCTAACCGGCGGATTACTTCGTCGGGATTCTCTGTAATTACTTTAAGCGTAAGCATATATTTAATTGTATGTATTTTATTGCATGTGCAAAACTAGAGAAAATTTTCCATATACGGCTGTAGGGCCTGCCTTTAATCGATTGCCCATTGCTTCATTTCGTACATGTCGAGATATTCTTCCCATTCAGGGTCTATTTCCGTATAGATAGAGATGGGAAGTAGCTCGAAGTCTTTCAAAGCTTCGTTCAGGCGTTCACCGAATACCCGTACCGTACGTGTGTAGAAGATCCATATTTTTTCACCTCCTCCGGTATATACTCCCGTAAGGATAGATAATTTATCTTTTTCCATAGCCTTTTTCAAAGCCTCTTCTACCGATTCCATTAAGGTGGCAACTTCCGCAGAGGGCATTCCCTTGGCATCAGGTTCATATTTCCAGGTAATCTCCACGCGTTCTTTGAATTTACCCGATTCTACAAACTGGGTAAGTTGATCACGTCCGTATACTGTTACCATATCACCCTTTTCATTCTCTGAAAGAGCTGTAAACCATTCGTTACTTAAGCGCATATTTACTTATTTTGCTGTTTATTTTTTTTTACCTTTCAGCCAAAGCTGGTAGGAGTTAATTATGTTTTGCCAGAGTACATAGGCAGCCGGTGCTACCGAGGATACCGGATTCAGGTATACCTGTGCCATCCAGATGGCAAGGATCGTGTTTTTTTGACCCAGTCCCTGCCCCGACGATACCGGGTCGTTGTATCTCCATCCGATACGCCGGCCTATAATAAATTGGGCTACACAAATAATAAGGGACATAATAGCCAACCCGATCTCCACTTTATAATCGGGCGTATCCTGTGTGACCAGGAATTTAACCGTATTGCCGGTTACGATCGTGAGCGAAATGGCCCAAAGGTAAAAGGAGAGACCACTCACACTGGTGATGGCAGTATGTATTTTCGGAAGTGTATACCGGATAAGCCATGCCAGTAAAAGCGGTACCATTAGGATCAGTCCTACCTGCCGGCAAATATAAAGGAAAGAATCGATGAATGGCATATCGCTATGGATTCCCCAAAAAGAGAATAGCAGTGGCGCCATAATAACTATCCCTATGTTACAAAGCAGCAGGTAAGTGGTCAGGAATCCGACACTTCCTCCCAGCATGCCGGTAATAACAGCTGCTGCCGTAGCGGTAGGTGCCAGTACACAGATCAGGACTCCTTCGGCTATGATCACATTGAACCGTACAAGTACCAGGTAAATAACAGCCGATCCGATCAGCTGGATAAGCAACAACCATACATGTGTCGGCTTTAACCTGATCTCACGCGGAGATAGCTTACAGAAAGTAACCAGTAACATGATAAATATCAGCCAGGGAGTAAGGGGAGCCAGCCGGCTTACCCAGGAGTATGTAAGTGTGCCTGTGATCATTGCGATCGGCAGCATCCAGTTTTTAATAAATTGCCACACGTTACCTTAATATAATAATTCATACAAAGGAACGGCTTAATTATTAAATATGCAAAGATTTATACAAATTGATATTCTTCGCATTAAACGGCGAAAATATCCCTGAAGGGATTTAAGTAAAAGCCCAGTGTTGTAATTCAGTCATATTCGGAAGATTTTTTATGCCCCGTTTGGGGCTTCTATACTTCAGACCCGGGCAACATCCGGGGCAAAGATACCGCAAATTACAGGCTGTAAGCCCAATATATAATATAAATACCCAATTAGGTTAGAGCCAAACGTCGGTTTTTGTATACTGCACCTACGGTACGCAAATATACCATCTATTGTAATTCTCCGGCGTTGTCACAGGGCTGTTAAATTCTCTCCCCTTAGTCCTGCAAGGACGACCTATCCTAACCCAGGGTAAAGCTCTGGGTTTAAGATCGTAACAAAAACAGAGTCCTGTAAGGACGGCATAAAAATAGTATTAGGATTCATAGTTCTATTAGGTCGTCCTTACAGGACTCAGAAAACCCAATATCAACCACCCAGCACTGCGTACCGGGCTAGGATAAGCCGTCCCTCCGGGACTTAAAAAATCTTCCCACCATGACTAATCTGGAGATCCTTATACTCAGCAGGCGGGAATTAAAAAATCTCCTTCGGTGAAAAAGAGGTTACTGCTGATTTTTCTTTTCCAGTTCGTAGGCACTGCGTGTTAGCTTTTCTACCCATACGACGAAGAAGCCTGTAAGCAGCAGGTTAAATACAATTGTCAGTACTGAGATAATCAATGCAGGGCCGCCCAGATTATATCCTAATGCAATAAAGATGATTCCTGCTCCTACTTCACCCCGGGTAAACATACCGATGGAAAGGGCCAGGCGTTCGCGTTTATGACGTTCGCGATAGAAAAAGATCGGGAATAGCTTTCCGATATTCGACAGGAAAGAGACCATAACTACATGGAAAGCAATCATCGGCCACGACATAATAGGCTGAGCGGCTGTTATGGTAGTTGCACCGGCTGCCTGCGCCGCAAAATCAACACCAAAAAATACCGGCATACTTACGCCTACCAGAAACATAAACAGGAACGAAATAGCAGTAGATACATTGTATTCGGTTTTAGAATCAATATGTTTATGTTTCATGATCATTCCCAGTACAAAGGCCGGTAACAATACCTCTATGTGGATACTGGCATCTTCACCATAAAGATGTTTGGATATCAAATAGATCGCTTGTGTTATCCCAAAAGTAAAGATAGCGTAAAAAAGGATGGCTTTCCAGTCCTGCCGCATATTTATAGTACCCATCTTTTTCCATCCGAGAAGCAGCAACAAGGTTACTACCAGGATAATCACACCCAGTTGCCAGCGGAGCCCTACCATCATGATCTGTAAAGGGATCATCAGCAGGATGGTATCCAGGTCGTCGAAAATAGCCAGTACCTGCACTTTCTTATATACCCATGAGGCTTTCAGGCCTGCTGCCGCCAGCCTAGTAAAAAGAATACCTGCCGAAGTAGGAGCTGCAAAACGGCTTAACAAGAGATTTTCTTTCCATGCCTCTCCGTCGGTTTAATAGATAGCCGGTAATAATACAAACATATAATAAAGGGCTACCATGATCCAGGGGAAAGCAGCGGTTGCCATAGCTATAAAATAATCTTGTGTATAAGACCGCCACCGGGTTTTATCCACTTCAAATTCCCGCCCTACATTAATCATAATAAAGGCAAGGCAGACAAAAAGAAGGGTATCAGTGCATGTTTTCACCAAGGAATAGTTATTACCCACCAGTCCGGGAAGGAATTGTGAGGTAAATAATCCGAGTACTAAAATAAAGAGAATAAAATGACTTTCTTCATCCGGAATATAAGTATATAATAATTAGTTAATTTTAGATCTGTTAATTAGTCTGGCTCCACAAAAATAATCAAAAGCGTACATATAGGAAACAGGTGTAAAGGCAGGGTATTCACTAGGAACCGCTATATTTATTTAACCTAATGACTGTCAAATAAATATAGCGGTTTTACAATTTTGTTAAATCTTCTTATCTCTACCATTTACTTTAAATAGGCCGATTCAACCTTAAGTAAACGGTTTTTAAGCCGTTCGGCCTCTCCCTGGCGGATGCGGAGCGTCATCTCACAATCCATTTCAAACCTCTGTGAAACGATGGTGGGATTATCTTCCTTTACGATCCGCATAATCCCATTCAGGTAGGGATATTCAAAGGCAACGGTAATCTCTTCGTCAACCGTACGTTCTTCTATTTCAGCAGCGGCAATGGCTTCGGCAGCGGCTGTACGGTAGGCCATAATCAGGCCGCTGGTACCCAGTTCGATCCCTCCGAAATAACGGATCACCACGATAAGTATATCGGTTAGTTCGTTGGAGTTGATCTGGCCGAGAATAGGTTTACCGGCAGTAGATGACGGTTCGCCATCGTCGTTGGCACGGAAGGTTTTCCGGTCGGCTCCGAGCATATAGGCCCAGCATACATGGCGGGAGTCGTAATATTGCTTACGGTATTTGTCTATATGTTCTTTTACCTCTTCTACAGTGCGTACCGGGATGGCATACGAGAGGAAGCGGCTCCGTTTTTCGGTGTAATAGCCTTCGGCAATGGCTTTGATCGTTTTGTAGCTGTCTTCCGCCATCTTTAATCCGGAATATGCGTTTCCTGTTCTTCGCGGTAAGCCCGGAAGTCTTTCATGATCTCTTCTATCTCTTCTATGAAATAGGGATCTTTTACACTTTTCTTTACCTGTTCATAGTAGGCTTCGATGGCTGGCAATGCGCAGATATCCTGTCCGCGTAATACGAAGTAAGGCTCTTCTTTCTCTACGCATTGTTTAATCATTTGAATAGGATTCTTCATATTTTACTGATCATTTAGTTTCTGAATAAGTATACAAATTTACCACTATTTTTGCGTATTTCCATATAAATGACAGAAAGGCTCGCCGTTTTGTATACCGGTAACAAAGATGTATGCGCTGGTTTAAAGACCTTGTGGATGGTTGCAGGAAAATCACTGGTTGTCGGCCGGAATAGATCTTTAGAAAATGGCACAGCCTGGCGTTCCATAAGTTTTTTTCTCAAAACATCTGTCATCTGTCACGCTTTAAGGGTTAATATATTGATAATTAAATAATAAAGTGGTGACAGATACCTTTTTTTATCTGTCACATCCGCGGTTTATCTGTCACATTTGGGCTGCATCTGTCACGCTAAGGGGTAAAAAAGCCTAAGTTCCCCGCGAAGGCGGGGACCGCATTGGAACAGACCTGTTTTCCTATTTTTAATACTAAAGCAGACAGTTTTGGTGCGGTCCCCGCCTTCGCGGGGAACAGGCAGCGCTCTAATTTATAGATCTTTACAGATATGAATAAGGAGAGGATTATTTTCCCTTACAGGGAATACGATTTATTTTTACCGCTTAGTGGATGGCTCTCTTTGCCTGTCTGCATCCTTTTTCTTTTGCCTGTATATTTTTTATTCCTTTCAATTAAAATACATATTCCTTTCCTTTGTAAGGAATTTACCTTTTGATTGTAAATTTTATTCCTCTCAATCGAAAGGAATAAAATTTACAAAGATCTTTTTTAAAACAGAGTTACTCTGTTGAATGAAGATAAGAAAGCAAGTAGAAATAGGCTTATTGCCCAGAAAACCTTAAGAGTAGTACAAACACAGTAAACTTTTTCAGGACAAGTTATGTGGTGATAGATGACAGATCGGGTGACAGATAGAAAATGCATCTATCACCACATAACTCATTAAAAAACAAGTAATTATTCAGAAAAGTGATAGATGACAGATGATTTCAAGAAAAAACTTTCTGAAAAGTATTTTCAAAGGATCAGGTGGTTCCCACTTTCGCAGGAACCACCTGTATATAGCTGAAACAGATGCTGAATCTGAATCGACTGATTATTTTTTCAGTTCTTCTTTCAGGAAAGGAGTAGTAAAGCTTTTGGCTTTACTTTTCACCATCTTTTCCGGTGTACCGGCAAACAGGAGCTGGCCTCCTTTACGGCCGCCTTCGGGCCCCATATCGATAATATAATCGGCGCATTTAATTACATCCAGGTTATGTTCAATTACAATTACGCTGTTGCCTTTTTCTACCAGGCGGTTGAGGACGCCCATCAATACGCGGATATCTTCAAAGTGAAGTCCGGTAGTGGGTTCGTCGAGAATATAGAGGGTTTTGCCTGTATCGCGTTTAGCCAGCTCGGTAGCCAGTTTCACACGCTGGCTTTCTCCACCGGACAAGGTGATAGAGGGTTGCCCCAGTTTGATATACCCCAGCCCCACATCCTGCAATACTTTTATCTTATGGAGGATCGATGGAACATTTTCGAAGAATTCCACAGCCATGTTAATAGTCATATCAAGGATATCGGCGATTGATTTGCCCCGGAAGCGGACTTCGAGTGTCTCCCGGTTATAACGTTTGCCGTGGCAGGCTTCGCAGGGAACCAGTACATCCGGCAGGAAATTCATTTCAATGGTTTTATATCCATTGCCTTTACATACTTCGCAACGGCCACCGGATACATTGAAAGAGAACCGTCCGGGTTTGTATCCCCGCATCTTTGCTTCCGGCAGCTCTACAAACAGGTTGCGGATATCAGAGAATACGCCGGTATAGGTAGCCGGGTTGCTTCTCGGTGAGCGTCCGATAGGCGACTGGTCTACATTGACCACTTTATCTATATTATCAATCCCTTCGATCGATTGGTAAGGCAACGGATCCTGCAGGGAGCGGTAAAAGTGCTGGCTCAGGATAGGTTGCAGCGTATGGTTAATCAGCGAAGATTTACCGCTACCCGATACACCTGTTACGCAGATCAGCATACCCAACGGGAAAGTAACATTTACATTCCTCAGGTTATTGCCTGTCGCGCCTTTCAGGATAATTGTTTTCCCGTTCCCTTCGCGGCGTTTTTCCGGTATGGCTATTTCCCGGCGGCCATTCAGGTAGTCAGAAGTAAGGGTATTGGCCTTAAGCATATCTTCCGGCGTTCCGGCATAGACTACTTCTCCTCCCAGCCGGCCGGCTTTGGGTCCCATATCGACCACATAGTCGGCATTGAGCATCATATCTTTATCGTGCTCTACCACTACTACGGAATTCCCTGTATCGCGCAGTTCCTTCAGCGAATTGATCAGGCGTACGTTGTCGCGCTGGTGCAGTCCGATACTGGGTTCATCCAGAATATAGAGTACATTTATCAGCTGGCTTCCGATCTGGGTAGCCAGGCGGATGCGCTGGCTTTCTCCCCCAGACAATGTGGCCGAGGCACGGTTGAGTGAAAGATAATCCAATCCTACATCCAGCAGGAATTTCAGGCGCGACCGGATCTCTTTCAATATTTCGGTTGCGATCTGTAATTGTTTGGCATCTAATTTATCTTCAATTCCTACCAGCCATTCCGATAGTTCGGAAATATCCATAGCAGCCATTTCAGCAATAGTCTTACCGGCAATCTTATAATGCAAAGCCTCTTTATTCAGGCACTGTCCCTGGCATTCAGGGCATTCTGTCATCTTAATAAACTGGCCTGCCCATTTTTGTGCCGTAGCAGAGGCATCGCTATCCTGCTGCATCATAATATATTTGGCAACTCCTTCGTAAGAGATGAAATAGTTGGAGGTACCGATCATCTCGTTTTTGATCTGCAAACGCTCGTTGGTTCCGTTCATAATCTCATCCATTGCCTCTTCGGAAATATCTTTTATGGGCGTTTTAATAGTCACTCCATACTTTTCACAAATCGCTTCTATCTGCCAGAAGATAAGGGTGTTTTTATATTTTCCCAGTGCGGTAATACCTCCGTTGTAGATGCTTAGTTCCGGTTTCGGAACAATTTTATCCATATCCAGCAGGTTTACCTGTCCGAGCCCTTTACATTTGGGACATGCTCCCTGCGGGGAGTTGAAAGAGAAATTATGGGGTGCCGGTTCGCTATACGACAAGCCTGTGGAAGGACACATTAACCGGCGGCTGTAATGACGGAGTTCGTTGGTATCGCCATCCAGGATCATTAACAGTCCGTCGCCTTGCTTCATAGCGATTTTCAGGCTCTCTTTCAGGCGGCGTTCATCTGAGGTGGATACTTTCAGTTTATCGATTACCACCTCTACGCTGTGCATTTTATAGCGGTTGAGTTTCATTCCGTGGGTAATCTCACGCAGTTCGCCGTCTACACGCACATTCAGGTAGCCTTTCTTCCGCAGTTGTTCGAAAAGCTCTTTGTAATGCCCTTTCCGGTTACGAACAACAGATGCCAGGATATAAATCTTCTTTCCGGTATATTGTTCCAGGATCAGCTCCAAGATCTTCTCTTCCGTATATTTTATCATCTTCTCCCCACTCAGGTACGAGTAGGCTTCGCCGGCCCTTGCATATAGCAAACGCAGGAAGTCGTAGATCTCGGTAGTGGTACCTACAGTGGAGCGGGGATTACGGTTGGTTGTTTTCTGCTCAATCGATATGACTGGGCTTAAACCGGTGATCTTATCTACATCCGGCCGTTCCATATTGCCGAGGAAATGGCGGGCATAGGCCGAAAAAGTTTCGATATACCTCCTTTGTCCCTCGGCAAAGATGGTGTCAAAAGCAAGGGAGGATTTACCGCTGCCACTCATGCCGGTTATTACGGAGAGTTTATTGCGCGGAAGGTCGATATCTATATTCTTGAGGTTATGCACACGGGCGCCTAAAACAGAGATGCGCCCCTCTTCTACTGCTTCGTTATCTTTTATCATTTTTAGTTTTACTGACTTATTTCACGACCCAGCGTGCATCGTGTACGTAGGTATTTGGCGTATTGTAATACATATCGCTCTGCTTGGGGATCAACATTTTGTATGTCTTTCCCGCTGTTTCGAGTTTGCGATCCCTTAGCCACGGGTTGAACCGTTTCAGGTCGGCATAGGTCACTCCCTGTTGTTTAGCAAAAGCTGCCAGATCCTGGATATTGCTGGATACGGATACTGTTTCACATTCGATTGGTTTGTAAAGGTCTTCGGCACGAAGCACAAAGCCAAATTTATAAGGGTTTTCAAATATTTGTTTAATCGCAAGGATGCGGTATACGTAACGGGTTGTTTCTTCTACCAGCCAGAGATCGTAATAAGTGTCGACCTGCTGTTTTTGCAGTTCGCCTGTAATACGGCCCATACCGGCATTGTATGAGGCAGCTACATCACTCCAGTTGCCATATTTGGCATAGGCTGCTTTCAGGTAGCGGCAGGCGGCATAGGTAGATTTTTCTACGTCACACCGTTCGTCTACCGTAGGCGTTACGGTTAATCCGTTTTCTTTGGCTGTAGCTTCCAATAGCTGCCACATGCCTACCGCCTTGGCCGGAGAGGTTACCCGGGGGTTTAGTTGGCTTTCAATGACAGCCAGGTATTTGAAATCATCCGGGATACCTTGTTCTTTCAGAATAGGTTCTATAACCGGGAAATACCGGTTTGCTTTTTTGAGTAACAGGAGTGTTGTCGAATGCAGGTAGGTGAAGCTGGTTGTTTCCCTATCGTAGGCTTCATACATGTTATACCGGATCAGGTCGATTGTCTCGCCACAAAAAGTAATCGTTTTGGGTACTCCCGGATTATTTACTACCGACGAGACCACTGGACGTTCTTCCATCACTTTGACCGAATCGGCCGAATGGATAAAAATGTATGTAAGCAGGCAGGCCAGGCCTACTGCCAATATTCCTAAAAGACTGTTTTTAGTAAATTTCATCTTGTATCGTTTTTGGTCTTAAAATATTAATTGATCCTCTCCTGTTGTGCGACACCCCATCAGAGCCTTTTGCCTCGATCACATAAAAATAGACTCCGGGAGGGACATAGTTACCCCCTTTCTTCCCATCCCAGCCCTGCGCCGGGTCGGTCCAGTGGAAAAGCTGGTTTCCCCAACGGTTGAAGATCCATCCTTTAAAACTAACAATCGACCGGTACGTCACCCGGAATTCATCGTTATATCCCGGAGAGGTACCGGGTGAAAAGGCATTGGGTACCGTCAGCCACGATTCGGCAATATTAATCTTATACTCTTCACACGTTTGGGTGCACTCGTTCATCCGGTCGCTTACTTCCAACTGGGCAACAAATGTTCCGGCCTGCCGGAAAGTATATTCCACCTCTTCTCCGTTGAAACTGATCAGCGGACGCTGGTTTTCATCCGCCGCATCATAGATCGTCCATTGATAGCGGGAAACAGCCGGTGAGCCGTAAGCCGTAAAAAGGACCTCTACGGGGGCGGATAATAAATCGCCATCCGGTAAGCGGTTCGGAGCATCCATATCTACCAGCAGGGTATCGCAATATACCTGGATGGCAGTTGTCTGGTATAACTCTGTTGCCATCCCTTTCTCTACACCAAAATGGCGGGCAAACATATCGCCTGATAATATAATCTCCGTATCTGTCAAAGGGGGCTCCAATACCCACTTTAAAGGAGAACCTTCCCTAATTTCTGAAACACTTTTCATAACGAATTGTTTATCTTCGCCTCTCCATTCGGCTGTCTGATAAGCAATTTCAAAAGAACGTTCCAACGTCTGGCTGGCTCCCGAAGGGGTATAATAAGTGATGGCAGGTATACTCATATCACCTGTCAGTTGGATATACTCACAGTCCGGAAGAACCGACAGGCTGCTAATATCAAAAGCATATTTACTATAATCAATCAGCCAGACATAGGAGCTGAGTACATTCGTTTCCGCAACAAAATAGCCGTATCCCTCTTCCGGGTTACGCACGACCGAGCGGGTTCCCTGCTGTTCAGCAACTACCGGTTCAGGATCTAACGCCCTGTTTTTATATCTGTACCAGGTATGGGTAGTAGACGAAGAAGAGGTGTATGCAATCTCTACATTATTGCTTCCATACACCAGGTAGACCTGTAACTTATTAGGCGTATCGTCGACAGCCAGCAGGGGTTGACCGCTGCCGCCACTAACGGAATATTGTGCATGGAGTGTAAAAGTAAAGAGTAGCAGACCGAGTAATCCAACCCATCTTCTGTAAAAATTCCTTAGCATATATACATTCTAATTAGCATCCAAAATTAGTATTTTATAGCGACATACACTATCTTTGCCACAAATAATCGAAGTATAAAATGAATAAGATAAGTGTATATATATTAATTTTTATCCTGAACCTTACCTGCTTCCCGGCTTATTCCCAGAACTATAACGTAAGGGTTATTAGTAATAACGAACAGGATAGCGATATATTTTACCATACTATCGAACGGGGACAGACGGCCTATGCAATCGCAACGATGTATGGGGTCAGTGTAGACGATATTTACCGGTTAAATCCCGAAAGCCGCGAAGGCATAAGAGCCGGCGACCGGTTAAGGATTCCCCAGCGGGATGCTGCGGTTGCTCCGATTGACATGAAAGGGGAAGAATATATTTACCATACAATACAGCCCAGGGAAACGTTATATGCCTTAACCATTAGATATAATGTTACGGCGGAGAGCATACTGAGCACCAACCCGGGCTTATCCACCTCCACCTTCACTATTGGCAAAACCATCCGTATACCGGCTACTCCGCTGGAGATCTTACCGACAACAGAGGTCAAGCCGGTAACCAAAGAGCTGGAATATGTAGTGGAAAAGAAAGAGACCATTTACCGGATCTCACGGAAATTCAATGTTTCCAGCGCAGAGCTGATCCGGTACAATCCGGAGCTCAGAAACGGGTTAAAAGCAGGAATGGTACTAAAAATTCCGGTTCAGACCGAAGAAACAATGACCAGTACGCCGGTTCAGCCCCGGGAAAGTGATGTGAATGCTTTACTGGCTGCCCGGAAAGGGGTAGAACGGGTAAACATGCTGAAAGTAGCCGTATTACTTCCTTTCAATACAAATGAACCTACGCCGAGCCAGACTACCTCCCGTTTTATTGAATATTACGAAGGTTTATTGCTGGCGGTAGACAGCCTGAAAACAATGGGATGCTCTGTAGAGTTATCTGTATTTGACACAGGCAATGACGTGAGCCGTATCAACCAGATCTTACGGCAGGAGGTTTTAAAAGAGGCCAACCTGATTATTGGGGGGGTACAAAATGAGCAGATCACTCCGATTGCCGAATTTGCCCAGGAGCATAACATCCGGTATGTGATACCCTTTACTTCCCGGAATGATGATGTGCTTTCAAATGCCATGGTATTCCAGGTAAATACGCCTCATTCTTATCTGTATGATAAAGCTTCGCAGGCAGGTTGCGACCTGTTTGGAAAAGATAATATAATCCTGTTGTCTGTTCCCGAAACAGAAGAAAAAAGCGAATTCATCACTGCTTTCAAAGCTGAAATGATACAGCGGAATATTCCTTATCATGAACTGGTATTCCAGGCGGAAACATTCAGTACGGATATGGAAAAGTTACTTTCCGGCGAACAGCGTAATGTGGTGGTTCCGACATCGGGTACGCTCGAAGCATTAAATGCACTCAAATCGCCGCTCCGGGTAATTGCCGAAACGGAGCCGCAGTATAACCTTACTCTCTTCGGTTATCCGGAATGGCAAACCTATGTACGGGATGCACTGGAAGATTTCTATGCACTGAATACGTATATTTACACGAACTTCTATGCCGACAACCTGTCGCCCGAAGTAAACGACTTTTATGTGAAATTTAAAACCTGGTATAGTAAGACCCCTGCCAATACCTATCCTAAATATGGCATCCTTGGTTTTGACACTGGTATGTTCTTCCTGAATGCCATGTACCGCTACGGAACCAACTTTGAAGACAACCTGACACAGGTGAGATATAAAAGTATCCAGACCGGATTCGATTTTCAGCGGGTAAATAACTGGGGCGGCTTTATTAATACCAATATATTTATTGTTCATTATTCCCAGGGTGGTTTTAACGTGACCCGAACAGAAGTAAGATGATAAAAAGAACACTACTTACAGTACTGGCTACCGGATTAGCCTTCACAGCTACTTATGGCCAAGCGTTGAAAGACTTTGAACAGGAATTCGCGGTCGGAGCCTCTTTTGGTGTAAACTTTTCGGATGTACGGTTTATGCCCAAAGTGTATACCGGCTGGCTTATGGGATATAATGCCGGTATTATGGGCCGTTGGAATACCCACAGGAACCTGGGGCTTCAGGCCGAACTTAATTTCAGCCAGCAGGGCTGGGAAGAAGTGTTTGAGAATGAACCTGAATATCAGTATAGCCGTACCATCAATTATATAGAATTACCTTTCCTCACCCATATTTATTTTGGTAGTAATTCTTTTAAATTCTATGTAAATATGGGGCCTAAAATAGGGTATGCCATCGGCGAATCAACCAGTGAAAACCTGAATGGTGCTGCACCTAACCGGGCCAATGAACAGCATGATATGCCTATTGAGAAAAAGTTTGACTGGGGACTGTGTGGTGGCCCCGGGATAGAGATCCGTACCAAAGCTGGATACTTCTTACTGGAAGGCAGATTCTATTATGCACTGGGCGACATATTCAACAGCCGCAAAGATGACGATTTCTGGCAATCAACTAGCCAGGTGTTCTCAGCTAAGGTTACGTATGTAATGCCTATTCTAAAGAAGAAATAAAAAGGGCTATTTGAATGTTGAATGCGATCCCCGACAAGCCCTGTTTCAAGCCGAGGAATTAATATCCTAAAAAGCATAGTTAAACAGAAATAGCGTCCTACGAAAGCGAGGATCGTATTAAAAACCGCCTTTTTCTTTCTTTCGATAGATAAGACGGGTAGTTCTTCTGCGATCCCTGCCTACGCGGGGAACTGTTCTATTTAAGATAATTTCTTTTTTATAATTTGGATACGCCTTACCGCAGGCGATTCAACGAACGTACCAACGCTTCGTCGGCACCAATATTGCGAATAGCCAGATAATCCAGGATAAGGCTTATAATAGGAAATGCCAGTGCTATTTTAAGGTTAAAAGCAAAATCTACTATCTCACTTTTCATATTCCATAATAAAAAAGCAACCAGCCCGTAGAAGCCCAGCATAAGCAAGGCATTAAACACACACAAGCGTATCTGTAACATCCTCTTTTTATAGAGGAAGATAGATACCAAAGCAACCACGATAATAATAGCTACGAGCGCAAATAATGACCATACCGGATATACCAATTCGGAAGGAGAGGTAAGCGTAGATACGCCCAGTACATCCAGTTTATAGAATGCACCATCCATCTGCAGGTTAGCCAATGGCAAAAACAGCATGGCTGTGGTGAGGGCAACAATAATCAGTAAATATACTGTTTGGATTCGTTGTAACATAGACTTAGATAATTAAGGACAATAACCGACAATTTACAGGCACGCTTCTACAACATCGATAGGGAAGTATACAAAAAATAATTGACAATTAAGAAGGAGACTGTTTGTAAGGGTCACAACATCTTGAATTGTCAATTATTAAATTGTCAATTATCCAATCTGATTAAAAATTATTTCTCGCGTGAAGGATTTTTAAAATAAACTTTTCCTTCTTCATACTCTTGTGCAGCAATAAGTGTTGGCTTGGGAAGTTTTTCGTAATAACGTGAGATTTCGATCTGCTCTTTGTTTTCAAAAACTTCTTCCAGGTTATCGTTGTAAGAAGCAAACTCCTGCAATTTCTTTTCCAGGTCTTTCTTCATTTCAACACTGATCTGGTTAGCCCGTTTACCAATAACCATCACTGTTTCGTATACATTGCCGGTGTCTGATGAAAGTTTCATCATATCACGGGTTACCGTATTACTGGGAGCGTTAGACTTTCTATAATCCATACTTATTTATATTGATTGTCAAATATTAATATATATCACTGTTAATGAGTCTGCTTACATAATCGAAGTAACGTTGTACCTGGCGCACATATTTCCCTTCCGGATACTCATTCATATAGGTGTAGTATTCGTCTACCACATCGCGGTAACGGCCCTGTAGCCGCTCTTCCACACTTACCAATACCAGTTCATATTTGGAGCAGATCATATAATACATATATTCCTCGCGGTATTTTGAATAGGGATAATTCTTCAGTGCATTCTCTGCTGTAATGACAGAAGCCTGATAGTTATTACCCATATACGTACCCAGGTTATAATACAAACGGACAGCCATCAACTCTTTATAAGCCAGTTTTTCCTGTAGTTCGAATATAATCTCCTGTGCCTGTGCCGCACGTTCGCTCTGCGGATAGTACTCGAGGTAAAGTTGTAACTGGTTGATAGCATCGTAGGTTTGTGCCTGGTCCAGGCGCGGATCGGGAGAGCTCAGGTAAAGCCCATGTCCGGCATAAAAGCGGGCAAGCTCATTATATTCTCCCTTCGGGTAAGTATTGTAATAGGTAGTAAAATATTGCGAAGCGGTTTCATAATCTTTTTGCCCGTAATAACTCTGTGCCAACAGGTAAAGAGATTCTTCCGCATAGGCAGTTCCCTTAAAGATCGGAACCAGGTCTTCCAACAGTGTAGCGGATTTGTTATATTGCTTATTATTAAAGTATTTCTTTGCGTAAGAATACTTCAGCTCATAATCCGTACTTTTCAATATCTTATTATATTCCCCGCAGGAAGCCAATAAGACGGTCATCATCAATAAAAATACAACCTTTTTCATTCACAATACTTTTAGCGCGCAAAGTTACGTCTTTTTAGCAAATAAACTAAACGCGAAACGTTAATATTTACAACTTATATAAATCACTGGCAGCGATCAGCTCCAATTTATTCGCTTTTAATACCTCCGCACAGCGTTGAACATCATCCGGCCTGATCACGATATGAGCTACTTCCCCCTGTGAAAAAGCATACATATATTCAACAAAAATTCCGGCAGCAGTAATGATCTCCATGGCTTTTGCCAGGGCGCCCGGCTGATTGGGGCATTGGAGGCAGATCACTTCGGTAACATTTACCGCATATAGTTTTTCACGAAGCACCTCCAGCGCTTTGTCTACATCCGACACAATCAGGCGAAGAATACCAAAATCGGAATTTTCGGCTACCGTAAAGGCCGACATATTCACTCCTGCCTCGCCAAGTATTTTAGAAACTTCGGTAAAACGTTCTCTCTTATTTTCCAGGAAAATGGACAACTGTTTGATTAACATAGGCGTCTGTTTTTAATTAAAATGATTATCCGCATAATGTCCTATTATAAATTCTGGATTTGAAG
>JAJPZJ010000121.1 GCA_021204405.1 Tannerellaceae bacterium
CTGCTATCTCCTTTTAACAAAATAACAATTAAAGAGGTTAAAAATAAGGATTCAAGAGATATGAAGAATATATACATATTTTTTATATTTATATTTGTTCCATTATGTAACTAAATGATATATAATTATGAAAAACATCCTGATTTACTTATTATTAACCGTTTTTTGTATTATCTGCTTTTTCTCAAGAAAATAAATCATTGAACTCAGAGCAGAAAGTTAAAGACTTCGAATATTTATATAACACTCTTAAAGAAAATTATCCTTATTTTGGTATTGCTAAAAGAAAACATGGCACTGACTGGCTTGCTAAGAAAGATGAATATCTGACGTTAATAGCAAATACTACGAATGATAGCGCTTATATCACTACTCTTAATTTTATTCTGAGAGAACTTCGTAATGGACATACCGATCTTTTTCCTACTAGTCATTGGGAAGAATATGCAAAAGTATATAAAACCGGTGCCTTAATACGACCAATCTATAGTACATGTGCTGATATAGTAGAAGATCCTGTTGCAAGACCCCACTATTGGAGTAAACTATTAAATGAAGGTACCTCCGGGAATGCCGGAGTAGTTTCTTCAGAAAAAAGAAGCTAATTATACAGATACTATTCTAGCTGACAAAGGTATTGGTATAATGAGAATACACTCTTTCAATATGTTTGATATCGAAAAAGATAGGCTACAAATTGATTCTTTTCTTTCCAAAATTGAAGATTGTAGATACCTTATTATAGATATACAAAAAAATGGTGGAGGTTCTACTAGCTATTGGAAAGACAATATTGTCCGACACCTTACTAACGATACCATTATATATGCTCCTTATGTCTTGCTTAAAGGTGGAGACCTGAACCTACGTTTTTATGGTAAAGAGCTGGAAGGTGCAGTTCCTGTACAACGCACTGATCAATTAGTAAACATCCCTGAGGAATTACTGGATGGAACTTTTCTTATGAAACCCCGGCCAGATACTATTATTCCTGTAAATCCTGTTCCTTTTACCGGTGAAATTTATTTATTGACCAGCCGTAGGGTATATTCCTCCTCAGAAGGTTTTGCTCATTTCTGCAAAACAACCCAATGGGCAACAGTAGCAGGAGAACGTACGGGTGGAGATGGAATAGGGAGTGATCCTATTGTTTTTGTTTTACCGGAAAGTGGCATTTTAGTTCGGTGTCCGGCTTTAACTGGCTTTAATATGGAGGGTAGCCTTAATTTTGAAGCAAGAACAGCTCCGGATGTTCCTATTGAAGCTGATACTTTTGATGAACGATTAGAGAAACTTATAGAGTATCTTTCGGCAAAATAATATTCTCCAAGAAGAAAGTGAAAATACCTGAGTTTAAAATCACTCAGGCATTTTTATTTTACGGATTTTATCCTTTAACTAAATATAACCGTCTTATTCTTATAGGTCAGTACTTTCCGTTGGATATGCTTCTCTACCGCCCGTGAAAGAACGATCTTTTCCAGATCCTGACCTTTGTATACCAGCATCTCTACTGTGTCTTTGTGGGAGATACGGGTAATATCCTGTTCGATGATAGGGCCGGCATCCAGGTCGGACGTTACATAATGGCTGGTTGCACCGATCAGTTTTACACCTCTTTCAAATGCAGCATGGTAAGGTTTGGCACCTACGAAGGCAGGAAGGAAAGAGTGGTGGATATTGATAATTTTATTAGGATATTCAGCGATAAACTGCTCACTGATGATCTGCATATAGCGTGCCAATACGATGAAATCGACTTTTTTCTCCTTTAATAAAGCCAGTTCGGCTGCTTCCTGCGCTGCTTTATTCTCTTTGTTGATAGGGAAGTAATGGTATTCGATATCAAACCGTTCGGCTACCTGTTGCAGGTCAGGGTGGTTACTGATAATAACCGGTATTTCTACATTCCATTCTCCGGCTGTATAACGTGCCAGCAAATCATACAGACAATGCGACATTTTAGAAACGAAAATGGCCATCCTGGGCTTATAATCGTTCAGGTATAATCGGAAATATATCTGGTATTTAACGGCATATAAAGTAGTGAAATACTCTTCAATCTTATCGGTAGGGATTACAAAGTTTTTCAACTCCCATTCCACACGCATAAAGAAAACATTTTGTACACGGTCTACGTGCTGGTCGAGATAAATGATATTACCTCCGTTTACGTGGATGAAATCGGTCATTTTAGTAATCAGTCCCGGCTGGTCCGGACAATGCATAAGCAAAATTGCTGTGGGTTCCTGTTGTTTCATACGATAAATTAATATAGAAAAATGATGGTCGTAAATATAGATAATAAAAAAACAGGGCTTTCTGACCCTGTTTTTTTATCGTATTTTAGTAAGCTCTTGCAAATAGTACCCGTTGTGCAGATGGTTTTCCTGTTACCATACATACACCCGGTATTTTATCACCCTCCAAAGGTATGCAACGTATAGTTGCTTTTGTTTCGTTTTTAATAAGCTCTTCTGTTTCAGGTGTTCCATCCCAGTGAGCCATGACAAAGAGACCCTCTTCAATCTTTTCTTTGAATTCATCGTATGTATCTACGCTGATGGTACGTTCTGTACGCAGGTCGAGCGCTTTCTGGAAGATGTTCTGCTGGATATCATCCAACAGGTTCTTTACATACTTCTCGATGCCTTCAACCGGGATTGTTTCTTTAGTCAATGTATCACGGCGCATTACTTCAATTGTACCATTCTCCAGGTCGCGTCCACCCATAGCCAGACGTACAGGTACGCCTTTCAGTTCGTATTCAGCGAATTTCCATCCTGGTTTCTTATTATCAGCATCATCAAACTTAACAGAGATGCCCATTCCCTTTAAATTAGCAACGATACCTGCCACTTTTTCGCTGATCTGTGCCAATTGCTCGGCATTGCGGTAGATAGGAATAATTACCACCTGGATAGGAGCCAGTTTCGGAGGTAATACCAGGCCATTGTTATCAGAGTGCGACATGATCAGCGCACCGATCAGGCGGGTAGATACTCCCCAGGAGCTGGCCCACGCATAATCGGTTTTGCCGTTTTTATCGATAAAAGTAACGTCGAATGCTTTACCGAAGTTCTGTCCCAGGAAGTGGGAGGTACCGGCCTGCAAGGCTTTGCCATCCTGCATCATCGCTTCAATCGTGTAAGTATCTAACGCCCCGGCGAAACGTTCGCTGGCTGTTTTAACCCCTTTTACCACCGGCATAGCCATATATTCTTCTGCAAAGGTGGCATATACACCCTGCATCTTCCTGGTCTCTTCTTCTGCCTCTTCACGGGTGGCGTGGGCTGTATGCCCTTCCTGCCACAGGAATTCAGCCGTACGCAGGAACAGCCGGGTACGCATCTCCCACCGCATTACGTTGGCCCACTGGTTACATAGGATAGGCAGGTCGCGGTATGACTGGATCCAGTTGCGGTAGGTATTCCAGATAATCGTTTCGGAAGTAGGGCGGATAATCAGCTCTTCTTCGAGTTTTGCAGCCGGGTCGACCACTACTTCTGAGCCATCTTCGCTGTTCTTTAGTCTATAATGGGTTACAACCGCACATTCTTTGGCAAAACCCTCTACATGTTCGGCTTCACGGCTCAGGAATGATTTGGGGATCAGCAGCGGGAAGTAAGCGTTTACGTGACCTGTTTCTTTGAACATATCGTCCAGTACACGTTGCATCTTTTCCCATATCGCATATCCGTATGGTTTGATAACCATACAACCACGTACGGCGGAATTCTCTGCCAGATCGGCCTTAATTACCAGGTCCTGATACCATTGTGAATAGTTTACCTCCCTGGATGTAAGTTCTTTCAGCTCTTTTGCCATGTTATTTATATATTATATTGTTTTCCTTTTCTAACGGGAGGCAAAGGTATAAAATATTATGGCAATCTGAATAGTTTCCGATAGCGTTTGCCTATTTTAAAGTCTTGGTGTTTTTCTACCGGAAGGGGTTGGTTAGGAGCAATGTATTTTATATATTTGTTAAAATATGACACACTGTTAATAATAACGGTTTTTAATAACGTTAATAATAACGGTTTTTAATAACGCTAAATTTAATTACACCATGAAAAAACTAGTACTTTACCTGTTAGCTTCCATATGGCTGGTTGTTCCTGCATTTGCTGCAGAGCTGTTTCCTGTAAAAGGTCTTTCCATGAATACGCCCGATCGTGAAAATGTAGATGCATTCTGTTCCTTTATTGAAAAAGAACTGGTCCCGATGGGAGTCAATGTACTGCTGTTGCGGGTAGATTACAATTATGAGTTCGAATCGATCCCCGAAATAGCCAGCGACCGGGCACTTTCCAAAGCACAGACAAAAAAGATTGTTGCTACCTGTAAGAAAAACAATATCCGGGTCGTTCCCCTAGTCAACCTGTTAGGACATCAATTGTGGGCAGGTAAAATCAACCGTTTACTGGAAGTGTATCCTGAGTTTGATGAAACTCCTTATATCCCATTGCCACAGGAAGGTGCAAAACAGAAACCGAACGGACTGTTTGATGGCGACCTGTATTGCAAAAGCTATTGTCCGCTGCATCCGGATGTACACCGGGTTATTTTTACATTGGTAGGTGAAATCATAGATGTATATGAAACGGATGCATTACATGCCGGTATGAATGAAGTATTCTATCTGGGTGAGTATGGCTGCCCGCGTTGCTGCGATAAGAACAAGGCAGAACTTTTTGCCAATGAAGTGAATAAGATCAATAACTTTGTAAAATCCAAAGATTGTGAACTATGGATTTGGGGAGACCGCCTGTTCGATGCCGGAACAACCGGTATGGGAATGTGGGAGACTGCTGCTAATGAAACAGCGCCGTCTGTCAATTTGATCAGCAAAGATGTAGTGATCTGCGACTGGCATTATGCCCGTCCCGACCTGAGTGCCGTATATCTGGCCTATAAAGGTTTCCGGGTAGCAACCTGTCCGTGGCGCCGTCCGGAAGTAGCGGTAAAATAGTTGGAAAATACCATTACATTCCGTGAATCGTCTACAGAGGTATTGAAAGACCGTTTCATCGGCATGGTGCATACCGACTGGGGTTCGGCTGAAGGCTTTATGAAAGAGTATGAGTTGGTAAAAAAAGCAAACCAACCCGCCCCGATACAGCAGCCAATGCTTTTTACCACTTGTTCAGCAAAATGAAGGAAGTCGAAGCTAAATAGCGTATATTTGCACAACAGAAAACATAAATAAGCATGAAAAAAACAAAACGCATTATCGAGATCTGTGCCAATTCGGCACAAAGTTGTGTAGAGGCCGAAGCAGGAGGAGCCAGCCGGGTAGAGCTATGTGCAAGTATACCTGAAGGTGGTACTACCCCAAGTTATGGTGAGATCAAGGCTGCTATAGCCCATACCCATAAGATTGATATTAACGTGATTATCCGCCCGCGTGGAGGCGATTTCCTGTATACAGAAAAGGAAATTGAATCGATGTTGTATGATATTGACCTGGTTAAATCGCTGGGTGTCCATGGTGTGGTATTCGGATGCCTGACGAAAGAGGAAGATGTGGATGTTGAATTGTTGAATAAACTGGTAGCGGCTGCAAAACCTCTTTCAATAACGTTCCACCGTGCATTTGATGTATGCCGGGACCCATTTGTAGCTTTAGAGCAAATTATTGAAGCCGGATGCGACCGTATCCTCACTTCCGGGCAACAACCGGATGCTGTAAAAGGTATTCCTTTATTAACCGAACTGGTTAAACGGGCCGGCGATCGTATCATCATTATGCCGGGCTGTGGTGTACGTGAAAATAATATAGCAACCATTGAGGAGGCTACAGGTGCCAAAGAGTTTCATACTTCGGCACGCAGTGTGGTCTATAGTAAAATGGAATACCGCAATGAAAATGTCCCTATGGGAAGTGCTGCCGTAACCTCCGAATTTGAAACGGTGGAAACGGATAGGAGTAAGGTAGCTGCTTATTTATAAATACCTTTAGGTATAACCCCGGACTGTTTTATTAGTATACTTCTTATACTTTGTTTAATAGCTCGTATTTTTTGTATCATCACCCCTTCAGTTAATGATACAAAAAATACGGGTTAAACATTTAAAACAGTAAACCGCCCATTAGAGAAAGTAATATCTATACAAATAAAATAGTATATCAATTAAATAATCAGAAAATGCAAACATCATCAGTAGAAAAAACAACGTATATTTCTACCGGGGAAATGAACTTTGACCAATTATTTAAACAGCTTTCACCGGAAGAGATAAGCGACGATGTTTTTACATTGGCAGGAAAGGTTTTCCCGGTTATTACTGCGGGAAAAGAAGAACACTATAATTCCATGACAGGGAGTGGAGGAGGATTTGGAGTGCTTTTCAGGAAACCGGTTACCTGGTGCGTAATCCGGAAAGATCGGTATACACTTGAATTGATCCGGCAGGAACATACTTATACGTTGTCTTACTTTGCGGATGCATATAAGGAACAAGTACTATTTCTGGGGAGTAAATCAGGGAGAGATAGCGAGAAAATGAAGGAGGTTGAGCTGACAGCTGTCCGGATGCCTTCCGGCAATATCTCTTTTAAAGAGGCACAGTTAATTATAGAATGTAAACTCCTGCAGATTACTGAGCCTGCACCCGGTGATTTTTATACACAGGAAGCCCGGGATTATATAAAGGTAGCTTACAAAGAGGCAAAGGACTATCGTAAATATGTATTTGGGGAGATCACAAATGTGTGGATGAAAAGTGATCTTTCTACCCCATTGTTTAAATTAAAAGATTAATTATTTAAACCATATAAATTTTAGGTGATTAAATTTTTACTTTACGGAAAAATGTTTATTTTTATGTCTGATATATTGCTTAAATATGCTATCTCTTTACAGACAACCAGATAACCGGCCTGGCCGGATAAGAGTTCAGATATTAATTTTAAAATTTAAACATTTGTATGAAAAGTGAAACTACTTTGTTTTGTTGTATGAAAAGTGAAACTACTTTGTTTTGGATTCGCCTTACAACTACCGGTAAGGCTTCTCATGGTTCTTCACCACAGGATGGTGTGAATGCAGTAAGCCATATGGTTTATTATCTTGATAAATATAAAGAAGAGATAGCCACATCAGAAAACTTCTCTTCCAGTGTAAACACCGTAACAGGCGGGACAGCTACCAATATTGTTCCCGATAAATGTGTGGCGGAAATCCAGTTTACGTCCGACGGAACTGTTACTCCGGATGAGGTGGTTCAGCAAATGCAGGCTCTTTCGGAAACAGTTGCGCAGGAACTGGAAGAATTCCAGCTGGAAATAGAGTTGGTAAATTAACCTGTAATGTAGTAAAACAATTAATCAGTAAAAACAATTTAAAAACCGATGCGATTATGGTAAGCAGACAAGATAGTATTGATTGGCTAAAAGACCTGATAAAAATAGAAAGTGTTTTGGGGAATGAACAGCCTGTAGCCGAATATATTCAGGCTTTACTGGATACTGCCGGTATTGAATATGAAACGGTTGAATTTGCATCCGCCCGGCCTTAGCTGATAGTAACGCTGAAAGGAAATAATCCGGATAGTAAAGTATTAGGTTTTACGGGGCATATGGATGTGGTACCGGTTGGGGATACTGCCTGAACTTACCCTCCTTTTGACGCTGAAGAGATAGACGGGAAGATTTACGGACGTGGTTCGGGAGACATGAAATCCGGCCTGCTGGCTTTTGTGATAGCTATGATTAA
Organism: Tannerellaceae bacterium; assembly: GCA_021204405.1. Taxonomy (GTDB): domain Bacteria; phylum Bacteroidota; class Bacteroidia; order Bacteroidales; family Tannerellaceae; genus JAJPZJ01. The sequence goes on from JAJPZJ010000121.1 coordinate 7,722, forward strand.
CCTGAAAGAAGATAATATCCCCTTTGAAGGAACGGTTAAGCTTCTGGTTACTGCTGCCGAAGAGAGTGGTTGCCTGGGTGCTAAACAGCTTACGGAATTGGGATATGCCGATGATCTGGATGCCTTGATTGCCGGTGAATGTTCTTTCAGTAATATCTATAATGCCGAGCGGGGTGTGCTGTTTCTTCGCCTGACAACCACCGGTGGCAATGTAGGTGGAGAAGATGTAAATGCTATCGAGCAAATGATCTATTTCCTGAAAAAGTTTGAAGATCACTTTGATTTTTCGGGTTACACAGATGAATTGTTAGGTATACCCACCTCCAGCCTGGATATTCTGAATGGTGGAACAGCAAAAGAGGTATTACCTGAGACTTGTGTGGCCGAGTTTGATATCCGTACTAACCCACAGTTAGACCATCAACAGTTTATTGCAGAGGTCGAAGCACTGAAAAATGAGGTAGCAGCCGAGCTGGAAGGTTTTCAGTTAGAGATAGAAGCTATCAGCGACCTGCCTGCAACCTATGCCTCTTTTGATGATCCTTTCATCCAGGTGGCTGCTTCGGTAGTTGAAAGTGTAACAGGCGTAGAACAGGGCCCATTGGGATATCCCGGCGCAACAGACGTAGCCGAGTTTTCAAAAGCTGCCAAAACCTTTCCCTGTATTGTATTGGGACCTGGCAGAAGTGTTGCACACCGACCGGACGAGTATGTGGTGATTGACGATTACCTGAATATCATTTCTATCTACCAGGAAATCGCTACCCGGTTCCTTCAACCGGCAAATCCCCAAGCATAAACAAGACTGTTAAATTCTTTTACAAATTTTACCTGTGTCTGATACCCTGTAAGGATATAAAGCAATCGTAGATCGGCCCTGGCCAATAGCCCAGGTTGAGCTAACAGTAATACCTGCAAAGGTTTAAAGCAATAGCCCAGGGTTAAGTAAGCGGAGCGAGCGGTACCCTGGGTAAAAGATAATACAACAAAAACACTGTAAGAGTTTCATTATAGAAGTAGTTCCCCGCGCAGGCGGGGATCGCATTAGAACTACCCGTTTTATCTATAAAAAGAAAGAAAAAAGGCTGTTTTAGTGCGATTCCCGGTCAAGCCGGGGAACTACTTTTGTTTTTTGGGACAACTCCTTTTTTATTAGTTTTATCCCTCTTCCGGAGCCTTTATTATCTCAAACTCAAACTCCTGATACACACTGTTCGTACCATCAGAGGCTTCAATCTTAATAAAATAGATCCAATCGTCATTAGGTATTCCACGGAGTATTCCACCGTTCTCGCGTGGGGTATATTCCATCCATTTCGGGCGGCCTTTCACGGTTATAGCCAATGGGTCTGCTCCCGGGTCTGCCGACAGTGCAAAGTTATAAATGTATTCCTCGCCTACTACCCCTTTGAGCGGAGGTTCGGTTAAGAAAACCGGTGGTTGTGCCTCCGGATCGGGAAAGCGGAAATGCTCCAGATAAATATCGTCTATAAAGAAAGCCAGTCCGGTGCGGCTAGTATGTAGGATCGCAAGATAGATTTCCTGCCCTTCAAACAAACTCAGGTCGGCAATACATTCTGTGAAGTCTTTATAATCGTCAGGGATAGGTATTTCTATATTGGTAAATCCGGGTAGTGCACTGAAGCTGGCGGGCTGGTCATCGGTGGTACTCACCAGTATAGTAAGATAATGAGGCCCCCAATCCTGTCCGTACGATTTGGCATATAGCCGGAGTTGTGCGCCTGCCAGCGGAGTCAGTTTTTTGTCGCTGATCAACCAGTCGGCAGTTTCCAGGCTGGAGTCGTCGCTGTCTGGCCCCGAAGCCAATAACAGTTGCTTGCCCGAGCGGGGATAAATATTACCCCAATTAGCCTTTTCCCAGTTCATGACCAGAAACGCGTATGGGCTACCCTTACCTTCAAATTCAATACCCACGAATGGAATAGTAGGCAGGCGGTCTTCATCTACTGTTTTCCAACCCCCCAGACCGGTAGTCGCAAATGTTTTATCATTCTCAAAGGTGTAACAATAACTATCGGCTCCCAGGGCTTCACCTGCTACCGGGAGGTGGCTGTTTGCCCGTCTGTAAACTCAATAACCAAGGTATCCCTAACCTCTTTTTGGGGCTCCACACTGCTAAAGATTATGCTGAATTTAATCTCCTGGTTGGCATTGATTATTAATCCGGGGGTAAGCGTAGTGGCAAAGAAGGAAGTAGAGAAAGAGAGAGACCGGATTTCCAGCGCCTGTTCTCCCTCGTTAGCCAATGTAAAGAGTTCGCCGGAGCTAATCAGTTGTTTATAATTTACCACACCGGCATTCCACTCGCTAAGTGGCTGGTACTTTCCTGCATACCAGTCTGTATAGGTGATAAGAGGAACACCCTGTTCGCTGGCATAGTCGAGCTCGATAGCATCCAGTGAAGCACCTTTAGCGTTTAGGGCAAAAATCCCATCATATTGCCAGCGGAGGGAGATCGCTTTGCCCCTGTAACCCCCGTAGCAGGATTTTTTTCTTTTCCCATACTTTATTGTCGAGGGGTTGTGAGCAGACAGCCAGTTCTTTCCAGTCGTCCCCCGGCTCTTTGACCTGGAAGTAAACAGCATCATACCCATTATCAAAAGAGAGTACTTCGCTTCTGCCCAGGTTAACAGGTACGGCATTTCCCCAAACGAAGCTGATTTGCAGGTCGCGGTCGGCAGGTACCCTGATCTCCGGCATTTGCAGGGAAGCATTGCCGGTTTGCCCATATAAGGTGACTATAGCAGAATAGTCACCTTATATGGGAGTTGGCGGCATCACGGAAATTTGTCCAGCGGCAATTATTCTCTCCATACATTTGCCAGCCGGTTGGTGGCATAAGTCCATCTTCAAAACCATAAATATAAGGGAATTCAGAGATGGACTGATCGGTTCCGGTAGTAAAACTCCATGTCGGGTTATCTGCCGATTCACCGGCAGCATTTGCGGCTATCACTTTCCAGTAGTAGGTCGTTTCGTATGTCAGTCCTTCAAGCTGCCAGGCGGTCGGGTCATTTTTAGGTATGAACTCCCCATCCAGTATGGAGACCGGATTGCCTGCATCTGTACCTACATACAGTTTATAGTAGTCGGCCAGTAAAGAACCTTGCCAGGAAAGCGTCAGGTCGTTGGCTGGTTGCCCGGTACTTCCATCGGCAGGCTGTGGGTTGGTAACAGGTTCTGGCTTTTGCCCGGTACCCAGCAGGGGAGGTAAAACGATATTATCCAGATAGATGGTGCTACAGATCGTATCATAACTCACTTCCCTTTCAATATAGTATACCCATCGGAGTAAGCAACTGGACAAAGCCGGACTGCCCAATGACACGGTTATGCGTGTATAAGGAGAGGAGATAGGAGTAGGGGCAGTCCATAGCCTGTTCCAGGTAGCTCCTCCGTCGGTCGAAAGTTCAAGGTAAAAAATGTTCTCAGGTGTGTACAGCTCTTCTTCGTCAAACGCAGCCGCATAGTCGAATGTAACCTGATGGTTACTGGCAGAGAGGTCGAGTGGCGGACTGGTAAGGGTAGCCAGGTTTCTCCAGAAGGCTTCCACTGCCATCTCGCCCGAGCGTGGGTTGAGGGCAGATGCTTCCCAGCCGTTCGGTATATTCAGTTCCCAGCCTACCGGGGGATAGGTTGCCCCTTCGAAGCTTTCAACGGTGTAGCCGGCCGGAAGAGTGACCGGACTGCCTGTTAACGCAACGTTCAGGTCGCCCCCATTGGTTTTGATTATCAGGGTGGCCTGATCGGCTCCGCCGGGAGAAGGGGTGTAGTACACATTATAGTCGACCGATGCCTGTGGAGTGAGCGAAACGGCGCCGGGTATCAGGTCGGTAGAGAAACCGGTACCTTCCAATCCTTCGATCGCCAGCACCTGCAATTCACCGATTCCGGCATTCGCCAGGTATAAAGGTTCTTCACATCTTTGTTGGATATCGGGGTATACCTGGCCAAAATTGTAGTTTTCACTCCCTACTACTAACGGCCCTTCTACAGGGGTATAAGGCAGTACGGATACCTCGGCGATCCTGACAAGGTTGCCATTCTGAGGATCGGTCAGTTGATAGATAAAGCCGATCTTAATTGTTTTCCCTGGTAAGCCTGCAGGCTCACTGTAGAAGAGTTACGGCTCCAGTTAGCCCACGGGAATACAACCCCGCTTTGCTCTACCTCTTCCTTATTGGATGCCAACCATAAGATATCCCATGTTGCCCCATCGTCTTCGGTAATGCCTACTTTAAAATCATAGGCACCTTTATCCAGGATGCCAATGGATTGGGCAATCCATAAAAAGTTTACTCCATACAGCTCGTCTGTAGGCAAGGTGATAGGAGGGGTAAGTGCGTATTCCATCTTTACCGGGTCGTATTCAAGCGACCAGAGTTCAGTTTCCTGGCAATAGAGAAAATAACTTCCCTGAATTTCGTATACGATCCAGTGGCCTTTAGCTCCGGGAGTTTCTATAGAGGTCCATCCGGCAGGAAGCCCGGGAGGAGGAACATCTTTTGGGGTGAAGTCTTCATAAAATAAAATCTGCCCTTTGGGCATCAAGTTTTTTTTCCTGTGTACTCATAAGCGTTAAATTAAAAGTTAGATAGTTGGTTTATTTAAAAAAGGAAATTCTGTCTCCGGATTACCCTCTTTGCATGATTTTCAAGTGTTGGACTCTGAAATCTGTATGCTGGATTTTCTTATTATAAATGCACACTGATACAAATATATTAATTATTTTTAGTTGTGAATATAAACAGATTTGTTATTTTAAAAACAATTTCTATATTTGCTGATATTTCAGGTTTACCAGCAATCTCGAATCCGGTATATTTCCCTTAAGAAGATATCGGTAAAACCCTTATAAATAATTAATTTATGAAAAGAACAATTTTACTATTTGTTGCATCCTGTATCCAGCTTATCGCTTTTACCGGATGTTTGGCATCAGACCATGAAAGTATGGAAGGACAGGTTTCTACACGTTCTTCTGTTGTAAATGAAACCCCGTTGGATATCATCCGCCAGGCCTACCTGTTTGCCATGCCGGTAGTCTATATGGATGTAACACGGACAAGTTACTCTATCCCTGATAACTATTTTTATACAGCCGATAAACTTCCCGATTATAACTATAAGAATGTGGTGGCGGTAAATATTGATACCAACTATTCCATTGCATTTCTTAAGCTTGAGGACGGGCCTGTGCTATTTGAAATTCCTGATATGGGTGACCGGTATTATACTTATCCAATTATGGATGCATGGACCAATAATTTCGTTATACCGGGTACCCGGTTAACAGGTAATGGAGCACAGAACTATTTTGTATCCGGGCCTGACTGGGTAGGAGAGGTTCCCACCGGATATACGCATATTGTATCGCCAACCAATCTGGCATGGATTGACGGACGGGTACAGGTAAATAGTCCTGCTGACCTGGATGAGGTAGTATTACCCTTGCAGCATCGTTTCAGTTTAACATCTGTGAATCCGCCCTCTACTGCCGGCCGTCCTTCCGATAAATACCTTCCTGCCGATTTCGGAGACAAAAGTGTAGTGCAGGTTATCAAAGAACTAGCACTGGAAGATTATTTTAACTACTTCAATGAATTAATGGAGTTAAACACTCCTTTTACAGACGACAGTACCATTATCTGGAAAATGGAAACGGTGGGAATTGGTGCTGGACAAATTTTTTCTATAGATGTATTTGATTCTGAAACCCAACAGGCGTTGCAAACTTTAACGGCTGATATATATACTGTACTGGATGGAGCCCTGGCCGGGCAACCTCTTTTTTGGTGTCGATACCTCACATCCGGATGCACAGATCGGAGATTATAAAACCGATTACAACCTGCGGGCTATTATAACTTACAAAGGTTTGGGAGCACTTCCTCCGCAGGAAGCTACCTATTATACCTATTTCAATGATGCCGACGGCGGTGTGCTGGATGGTAGCCAGGCTAGTTATACGATCCATTTTGATGCCGATGGTTTTTCTCCTGCGCAGGCATTCTGGTCGTATACCATTTATAATGCAGAGCGTTACCTGGTACAAAACCCTATTGACCGGTATGCCATAGGCGACCGTAACGAATTAATATATAATGAAGATGGTTCACTCGACATCTACCTGAGTTATGAATCGCCGGGAGATGACCTGTTACCCAACTGGCTGCCTATTCCCAACGGACAGTTCGATGTAACAGCACGCCTTTATATGCCGGAACCGGCTTTTCTGGCTAATCCGGCTTCCTGGAATGATCCGAAACCCATAAAGGTCAGCATCCTGAAGAAATAACTTTTTCAACAATATATTTAAATGTTTGCAGGTTACACCTGTTCCCGGAATCCGGTTGGATGGGGGACAGGTGTTTTTATCTCCTTAACTAAGATATTGTATTGCTGTTAGAAGCTGAGTGCTTCCGGGCTCAATATAAAAAGTTTACATTAAGAGCTATAAATATATTCCAACAACTATAATTGTCTTTTTAATAAAACAACCAATAATACAAACGCTCTTAATCATCACGACTAAGAGCGTTTTTACTTTTACCAAATTATATATGCATAGATAATAACACTTCCTTTAAGGCGATATTGGTAGGAGTAGGAATCCAATCTAAATTATTATTTAGATTGGAGAGCGGTGGTATATAATTTATAGACAAAACATAGAATTATATTCATTAATTACCGCTAAAGACATCATGATAAATTTGAATATTTTCTTTTTGGTAATGGTAATTTATAAAATATTGCAATTTGCTCGATAAACTTCTGAATTCCCATATCTGTATTAAAAGCAAAATATTCTTCTCCTTTAAAAGGAGAAATTCTAACTACTTGATAAATTATCTCACATAAGTCATCTATATATGTTAATGGAGCATTTTTTTCTCCACCAGAAACATAGAAAAGTTTCCTCTCTTTTAACAACTTAACTATTAAAGGTACAAACTGGTTGTTTTCTCCTCCAAAGATCATACCAGGAATAACATGTACTGCCTTTAAGCCTTTTCTATTCATATATTCATTTACCACTGAAGCTGCTTTAAGTTTGCTTTTTGCATATTGGGTATACTGAGGATTAAATTTATTTTTATCCTGTAAGCAGCTATACTGGAACAGTATATTAGTTTACATTCGGGATTATGTAAGAGAATAGTTTTGCATAGATTTTCTGTACCTTCTACATTTGTTTTCTCATATACGTCTTTAGGTGCATGACTTACCTATGCAGCCAAATGAATACATATATCAATATTTTTATAAAAGGAACTAAGGAACTTTTATCGGTGATATCTCCATATATAATATTTATATCTTTTAATTCTTTTCTACTAAATCCTGTTATTGCAAGACCTTTATTTAAAAGATATTCAGCTAAATAGTTTCCAACTAAACCACTAACGCCTGTAATTCCAATTTTTATTTCTTCCATAATTTCATTTTTAATATTGTTTTTATTCTTTTGATTATTTCCAGATACATAAAAATAGGCCGTTCTGCCTGATCAGGTATAGGACTACGGACAATGAGGACTTTCTTATTTAGATTCTTAAAGTGAAAGGCTATAAACTGCCATAAACTTGATATATAGGTTATTGGAAGCCCACGATCTTCAAGGGTTTCTATAAGAGAGTTAAGTGACCTATTTTTGATCCTTTTGTGCTAATAAGACATGTGTTATTAATAGAGGTTATTTCCTCTATATTAATTTTATTTATTTCTGTGATAGGACTTTGTTTACCATCTGCCCATATGCATTGTGTATCAATTTTGACATGATCTTTTCCCGGAAAATTTTCATTAATGAATTGGAATATTTCTTCGGAGTGTTTCTTTAAAAAAGTAACATAAGAAATAAACTTAATAGGTTTTTCGTTTGCCTGAAGTAGTATGCGTTCTTTATAGTTGCTCATTTGAACTAAAATTAAATCCGAAGGAAATATTGTGGCAAAATTTTTAATTATAATATGGTTGGACTCGCAAAGCAATACATATTGATAAATGGGATCTGCTTTTTTCAAAAGTATTCTGATTTTCCTCACATATGGACAAGGCCGTTGGATAATCTTAATACCCTTTTCAATTAAAAGTTTTTCCTCTTCTACTTTTGAATCATACCCGGTATTAACTATATAAAAATCATTTCCTTGTGGTAGATCATTTAAAGTTCTGACGTAAGGTATTTGTTTTTTTTGAACCATTCAATATCTATCCCTACTTTTCCATTGTCATTGCTTATCCAATCTAAGATTATATATTTATTTACCTTTCCTGTAGCACCCTCGCGTATAAGTTCTGGAAATAGTTTATTTAAAACTTGTTTCTCTAACCATTTACAGCGTCCATCATATTGTAAATAGAGTATTTTCATATTATTTGTTTTAGATATTTGTAAGAATATTTGATAATTTTCCTGTCTACATTTTTGGCGTAAACGCGTATAAAGAGAATCTTTCATTACTAAAATATTAGTTGTCATATAGGCGCATAACTTATTATTTGGTAGATGTAATAATATACATTTCTTTTGTGTGTAGAGGCACTACTTTTTATAACTTCATTAATACATATTATTACCATAGGCAAATCCAGTTCAACAAATTTTGGCAGTTGAAGATTTAAATCATCCATGATATTTATATAACCCTCCAAAGGAATATTATAAAACTTGTGTGAGATCGCAATACAAGTTTGCCTGAAAAACTCAACTACCATTACAAAAGGGACATGATCTAACTCGTGGTCAAAACAAAAAGGACAATCCAGTTTCGGATAAGCTTGGCAATAATAAGCCTCATAACTAACATTAGAAATTTTTCGAATACAATATTCAGGAACTTTTTGAATATCAGAGATCAAAACATATTCCCGATTGTTCTTATGAACATACTTTTTTCAATTTTTTGAAAGTTTTGAATAGATAATTCACTACATAACTTTTCAACAAATGAATTGATTACATAATTTGCAATTGCATAAAATTAAAAGTTTTAATTAATATTTATTTATATCGATACAAAATTATGGATTGTACACAATGTTATCCTTAAACAGTTGATAGATAATTAGTCTATAAACAGATATTGTAGTATAATATGTCTATTTCTCTTTCTTATAGGAGCATTCTAAAAAGTTTTCATATAAATAGTAAACTTTTGATAATTAGAAAATTTACCATAAAATTTATTTAATAATAAAGAATTAGCAAAATGATTATCCGCATAATGTCCGTTGATTTATTGAACATCATATGAATGTTT